>DATHRQ010000265.1:0-4342 GCA_035465095.1 Anaerolineales bacterium
ACCCTCCGCCTTCTCTTCGGGGTGCTTCGCGATCTCCCGCAAGGAGAGGGGACTCTCTTCGGTCATTTGTCCACGGTCTACGGTCAGATAACGCAACGCAAATGCACCCGGCAGCAAAACTGCCAACGGGTAGATATTGACTTTGGAAGCCATGGCCATGCCAAAGGCAAAACCGAAACCGACGCTGATGAGAAATAGAGGATTGGAGACTAGAGACTTGAGAGAGGTAAGTTGTGATGAGCGCAATCCACCAGCCTCTATTCTCTGTTCTCTATTCTCTACAATCAAGACTGCGAACCAGATGGCCAGGTACGCGAACATATTGACGAACAGATCGGTCGTGAAGAAATGCGACTGTTGAATCTGCATCACGGTCAACGCGGAAAAGAGCGAGGCGAGCAGGCCCACCTTGCGCCCATACAGACGCGAAACGAGCAAATAAAGGAACAGAATTGTGAACAGATCTGCCATGGCAGAGAATTGACGCCCCAGCATTTTTACATCAACCTGACCAGCCGCATCCGCTGCAACGCGCACCATCGTCATCGGCAGGTTGCCGTAGACGAAAAAACTGTGTCCGCGGTTATAGGGGTTCAATGTGGAGCTTTTGCTGTCGAAGTATTCCCCGATGCTCATCCAGCGTCTTTGCTCGTCAGGGCAGGCTTCGATCGGAACCGTTTCATCGACACAGGTCTGCGCGCTCAACGATCCCAACACACCCGCCAGGAAGTTTTCATCCGGGTGCTGATGCTGTCCCTCGCCCCAGGCGACTCCTGTTAAGCGCAACCAGCCTGCCAGAATAAAGACCAGCAGAAAAAGAACATCATAGATCCAGGAGTGTTTTTCGCGATTCATATTACCTGTCTGTCATTGCGAGCGAAGCGAAGCAATCCCCGACTTTGCGAGGAGATTGCTTCGTCGTCACTTCGCTCCTCCTCGCAATGACATCACTCACTTGGCACAAAATAGATCCAAAAATCATGACCCGTCACTTCCGAGTCGAACAAACGTTGTTCACCGTTCGGATACAACGTTTTCAACGCATACAGGGTTTCCACATCGTCGAACTGCGGGTCTTCGATATTAGCCCGCACGATGAACAGTTTGGGACCCGTCAATTCTAACGTAGTCGGCAGATCGTCACGCCATACTGCCATGTCACGGTTCGGGATGCCGGCCCAGACCGCCGGCAGGCGCGTGTCCACCCAATGCGGATAGGGCACGATCCAGACCGTGTCCGTGCGGCCGTAGTCCCGTTCAAAATCCTTGATGACCTGCCCCATATCGGATGAATTCCACGATCCCTGCTCGAACGACCCGGCATATTGATCGAAGACCAGGTCATAATTTTGATTTGCGGATATCAACAACAGCAGTCCCGTCATGCCCCAAATCAGGACGTTTCGGATCCTGCCCCGCCCAAAACTGGTGAGGAGGCCATCGAGCGCCATCGCCCCGATAACAAAGGCTGGAATATACGCCGCCCCTGCGCGGTTGAGGGCCGGGTTCTCCCCGGGAAACGCGAGCGAAAGGATAGACGGCAACTGCAATAGTGGGATCGAAACCAACAGGAACAGATCGAGCCAATGACGCTTGCGCGCATATCGCACTAGGATCAAAATAACGCCGAGTGCAAATAACGCCGCCGTGACTACGTCCAATGCGGGGCGGTGCGGGACGGAATGCACCCAGATCTCGCCGTCATCGAAGTTGAACATTCTGAGCGCGTTCCACAGGTTTGAGAAGAATACCTGATAGGCCGGACCGGGCAGGGCCTGCTCGGTTCCGCTCAAACGCGATACGGCCCGAAAGCCAAACAACTGCGGCTCGTCGTACCAGTATCGCAGCAGCGGCAGGAACACGATCAGGGACGTGAACCCAAGCGCTGCCAGCCAGGCAGGCAATATCCTGCGGGCGCCTTTCGATTGCGCGTGGAGCCAGTAGATCACAAAGGCAGCAATGACAACGAAAGGAATGATGCGCATGGGGCTGTATCCGTGCAGGCCGATTCCCAGCAAGAGGCCGGAGAGCAGAAAATCGTTGCGGTTTCGCGTCCGCAGGCCACGGACCAGGAAAAAGAGCGTGGGAGCGGCAAAGAGCGGAAAGAGCGGGAAGCGCAGTCCAACGCGGCTGATGACGTTCGGCCAGTAGCCGATTCCCGTCATGATGAAGGCGAAGAGCCCCACGCGCCGCCCGCCGATCTCTTTTCCAAGCAAATACACGAAGGGAAGGGTCAAAAAGCCAAGGATGGCCGTGCCAAGTTTCAGGCTGAGGTACGAAAATCCAGTGTTAAAGACTCTTTCGATGAGAAGCGTCCAATACATCTGAAAGGCTTCGCGGCCGGTGTTGCGCGGAAAAAAAATGCGGGTTTGCCCTTGAGAGACTTCGTAGACATCCAATATCTTTTCAGCGTGATCGCTGAACGGTTCCGGCGGAACGCTGCCTGTTTGATAAAAACGGAAGAAGAAGACCAGCAGGGTGGCGGCAAGCAGCAGCAGGGTCCATGTGTTGAAGCTGAATTTGAGCCAACCCAGGAGGGAGGAGCCGTCTTTTCGCTCCCATAAGGCACCCACGATACATGAGATCGAAACCAGCCAGACGGAGACGTTGACCATCGTGAATTGATTGTTTCTAAAAAGTCCGAACCCTACAAAGGCAAGCAGGATGCCAAACAGCAGGATGACCCCGCGCACCAGCATGGGCATGTCGATGGTGACCGTGGCCGGGATTTCATCTTTCGAGGAGGGCCGATGCGCTTCAAGAGTCCATTCGCCGCGATAGATCGCCCAACCGAGCAGGCCAAAGGCAGTGATGTAAAATGCAATTCCAAGCGGGGATGTGGTGGGAGGCGGCTCGTAGGTGTTTTGACCGATCAGGGCGAAAAGCAGTGCGAGCAGGGAACGCCAGGGAAATTCGGTTGCAGGTTGCGGGTTGAAAGTTGAAGGTTGGGGTTCTTCGGTAGATTGGGGATCAATAATTTGTAATTCAGACTTTTCAGTCTGGGCAATGACTGTTGACGGCTGTTCGCTTTGCGCCAATTGCTGCTCGTCAACCGCTCCCTGCTCATCGCTAAAAGCAGTTCCTTCACCACCGAATCGAAATAACGATTTGAAGTAATCAAGAACGCTGGGTTCGTCAAAGGGAGGTTGGTCTTGTAGTTGATTATCGGTCATTTATTTCTTCTTCGCGATCACAATGATACTTTCTCCCCACGTCATGGGAAGAAAAACGAACCCTGTGATTGCCTGCACTCCGCCGAGGGAACCGAAAAACAATTTCTGGATCATATTTGGAACAAAGCGAATATACGGCACATCCCAAAATCCGTCGGCAAAGGTTCGTTGAATTGTAAAGCCTGCCTCTTCAATTTGCGAGAGCCATTCAGCAGGAGGTTTCAACGCAATATGCGTCGGGTCCTGGTAGCCGATCCACTTATCGCCTTTCCACGGTTTGAGCAGGGAGTCGAGGTTGGGCGTGGCCAGGATGAGCGTGCCGCCGGGTTCGGTGACGCGCGCGATCTCATCGATGGCTTTCTGCGGCTCGGGCAGGTGCTCCACAATGTGTTTGATGATAACCACGGTAAATGAGTCGTCCCTGAATGGCAGTTCCTGCGCGCTGGCGGTATGAAGGTGCGATTTGTCCACAACTTCCCTGGACTTTTTCACCGCCCAGTGATTGATGTCGCAGCCGAACGTTTCGAATGCATCTTCGAGCTGTCCGGTCAGATGCCCCATGCCTGATCCCACCTCCAGAAAGCGCGCTCCGTGTTTCCCATAGCGGCGGGCCAGCGTGGCATAGAATCGATTCGACCACCAATACATACTGTATTTGGCAAAGGTAATGTTCTCGTAGGTGTGGGAAGAGAAATAATTTTCGTCGAAGGACATGAATATCGGTAATTGGTAAATTGGTATTTAGGTTATCGTTTTCGGGCTATGAAGAACGTAAACGTACCGTTCTCAACAGGCGCCGACGAGGCATATCGTTCCACATATTTTCTCGTGAAAAACAAATTCCATCTCGTCCGCGAAAGAATCCATTTACCTGTAAGGACACGCGCGAACACCGATGGAACGCCGAAATAGTGTCCCCATTCTAACACGCGCATCGCAGCAGGAGAAAAGTAGTGCCACCAACGCACCAGTTCAAAACCTGCCTTTGCGAGTCGTTTCTGCCAGACATCGGGCTCGTCGGCGTGATGCACGCGCGAAATCCTGCGGAACCAATTTTCATAGGGTTTGCCTAACACCCTCGAGATCGAAAGCTCGCTTAGATATCTGGTGTTCGGCACGCAGAAATAGAATGGTGCATCCTTTCTCAACACGCGCGCGGTTTCCTTAAG
>DATHRQ010000266.1:0-3833 GCA_035465095.1 Anaerolineales bacterium
TCGATCTCCTCCAGTTCGCCGAGGTCTGCAAACAGGTTGAGCGCATTCGCGGTTTCTGCACGGACGCCGGCATCGGGATCATCTTTCAACATGCCGAGATAGGTTGGGATGAGTTTTACATCGTCACATTCATCCAGTAAACGCAGCGCGCGGACTCGCACGGATGGCTCTGGATCGTCGAGCATGGATCGCGCAAAGTCGTCAAACGAGACCAGCGTATCCTTGGCAGCCAACGCCTCCAGTCCCTCGAGCAGAGACAGCTTTCGGCTGAGGTCGACGCGTTCCCAAATGTCCAGCACGGATTGCAGTTCGTCGGGATGGATATCCGAAAAATGTCCCAGGTATTTGCCGGGAAAGTCCTTGCCCGATGCGAGCAGGGAATCCAATACGGTTTGAAAGGATGTGATCTGTTCGGTCATTTATGGAAATTGATTTGTTATCGGATTAATAAAGTCCATAATGTTGACGTATATCATGAGCCCAATAAGAACCAAGATACCCAAACCGTGGACCAGGTTTTCCAGTTGCGGAGAAACCCTGCGCCTGAAGATCAATTCCGGCAGGATGAAGATAATTCGCCCGCCATCGAGCGCGGGAAACGGGAAAAGGTTGATAACACCAAGGCTGATGGACAACGACGCAAGCAGGAAGAGCGTTCCCACCGGCTGGTTGAACGGACTGGATTCGGAGGCTGGAGTTGCTGAACTAGTACGTGCAGCTTCCATGTCGTTCGAAACGCTTTGCCCCATGATATCGAAGATGCCTTTGAACCCGATCAGTCGTCCCTGCTCGGCCGGGATAGTGCCTTGAATCAATCGGACAGGCAGCGAGACCAAGGCAACCATCTGCTGACCGGTATATTCGAGGCTGTATCGAATATTTTCCGATAAAGAGGCGACGGGCTTGAATGCAGCTCCGCTGCGATAGGCAATACCAATCATGGGTCTGCCCGCCTGTTCATTCATACGTGGAACGACGGTCAGATCGATCTCGCTGCCATCGCGGTTGACGGTGAAAACAATCGGCAGATCGACATTTTCCGTGATGACGGATGTGAGATCCTCAACGGCTGTAAACGGTTCGCCGTCTATCTCGACCAGCAGGTCGCCCACCTGCATACCTGCCTGCTCCGCAGGGCTGTTTGCGACCACCTCGGTGATCAGGATTTCCTGTGAATTTTGATTCGGATCAGACAGGGTCAACACGCCGCCCATTTGGCTGATGATCAAACTGAAGAGGATCACAGCGGTAATAAGATTCATAGCCGGACCAGCCACAAGCACAAATAGGCGCTTCCACGGCGCGGCGGCAGCAAAGCTGCCTTCCACGTTCGGGTCATTCTCACCTTTCAATCGGACGAAACCTCCGATGGGCAGCCAATTGAGCGTGAAGCGCGTTCCCTGCCAGGTGAAGAGTGTGATCGCGCCCGGCGTCATCCAACCGATCCCGAATTCCTCCACATCAATTTTCACGAGTCTCGCGGCTATAAAATGCCCGAGTTCGTGTACGATAATCATCCCGCTAAAACCGAGGATGAAGACCATCCATGTTAATGCTGTTTCATTCATAAATATTTTCCTCGAGTGGCATTATATCGCTTTTTGAAAGGACAACATGGAATGGTAAGATATTTCTAACATTGTTCAAATGTAGGGTTAAAATAAAGCGAGTTTCGATGATCAGAGCCTATATCATTCATCTCCTGGCTCACTATTCGAGGATCAAAGCCATGATGACAGACACCTGTATATTCTGCAAGATCGTTTCAAATGAGATCAAAGGGGAGGTCGTCTATCGCGACGATCAAGTGACCGCCTTCCGCGATATTAATCCTGTTGCGCCGACACATATCCTGATCGTGCCGAACAGACACATCGAGTCGGTCAACGTGCTGGAAGCGTCTGATGAGCCGTTAATGGGACATCTCATCACAACCGCGGGCAAACTGGCAAAAGAAGAAGGAATCGACGAGGGCGGCTATCGCCTTATTATGAACACCAACGCCGACGGCGGCCAGACCGTGTTCCACATCCACCTGCATCTAATCGGTGGACGAATGATGAAATACCCGATGGGGTAGATTTCAGAGAAATGATAAAAAACTTTAGAAGTCTTTAGGACTTCCGAAGATTGAATACACTTACTGCTGTCAGGATGTTTCAGCGCCTCGAAAGCGGACTTCCCTTGAGTTTGCTCTTCGGCTGGCTGGAACGATATGCAAAATATCCGAGTCCTAATCCACCGAGCAATAGGATAATCCCGAATATACCCAATATGGGTGACCGTCCTCCACCTTCTTCGGCAGCCGCCGGGTCTTCGAGCGTCTCTGTTTGAGATTGCGCGCCAAAATCAACGGAAGCCCGGTCGCCGGCCTTGACCTCAAGCGTATAACTAAGTTCCATGGTCGGATTGTAGCCATCCGGGATGGCCATGCTGACATTGTACTGACCCGACGGCACATCCAGGAAACAGGTGCGGATCGGCTCGACCAGGTCCGGGTCGATGTCAGAGGTTGTCGTCTGTGTTTGAGCATAGGAGCCGTTCAAGTTCGTGAGGCTGACCGCGCCGCCGTCCAAGCCGAATTCGGTTTCCTGACGAAGCGCATCGCCGTTCACGTCATCGAACAGCAGAACACAGACCTCGGTCGTGCCGGTGAACGGCGTGGGGGTTACATCAGGCGGTGTGGGTGTGGGAATAACGTCCTGTGTCGGCGCCGTGTTCGGCGCAGCCAGACCAACGACAAGCTGCAGACCGACGTTTAAAACGCAGTTTTCATCCAGACGCGTATTGAACTGACGCAGCTGCGTGACGGTAATGCCGTGATTGACGGCCACGCTCGAGCAGTTATCCCCCTCCACAACGATATACAGGATGCGGCCATCCGGCCCCGGCGTGGCAGTTACGAAGCCCTGGAAGTTTGGTGCGGCGAAAGCGTCATCGGCAGGCAGCGCAAGGCCGATCAATAACAAGCCTACAATGGACAAAACAAAAAAAATAGCAATTCGAACTTTCATTGGACGGGGATTATATCAGGAATAACATTCCGCCCTTCGACTGCGTTCGTCTGTCGGCTCACTCCGCGCAGGGCAGGAATTCACTTCCCATATCGTTTTTTTATTTCAGGCAAAAAGTAATCATCGAAGAAACCATTCGCATCGTAATCGGGCTGCCAATTCCAGTCGGAGCGGGCGCGGGTGTCGTCCACATCTTCGGGCCACGAATCGACGATTCCCTGCCGGCGCGGATGCGGCTCGAATGTGATCTCTGCTTCGGGGAATTCCTGCAGCGCACGTTCGCGGAACTCGCCTGCCGTGAGTGCGAACGCGGCAATGTTATAGACGTGGTGTTTCAAATTTTCACGCGGCGCGTCCATCAACATCAACAGCGATTTGATCGCATCCGGCATCGCCATGAAGGAGATCTTGGTATCCTCACGCACAAAACATTCATACGGAACGCCCTGCGCCGCGGCATGCAGCATCTCGGGGCCGTAGTCGCTCGTCCCGCCGCTGGGAATGGTAAAGGCTGAGATCAGGCCGGGAAAGCGGATCGAGCGGAAGTCCAGCATATGAGGAGGGTTGTCATCCAAATGTTTTTGACCGTTGAACCGGCTGTAATACATCCCCAGCTTTTCGCAATACAATTTATTGCATCCATACATGGTGTGAGGGAAATTGAACTCGGGCTCCTTTACCTCCCCCGCTGCCTTTTTCGTCTCCAGATCGGGCAACCCGTAGGCTGCGATCGAACTTGGGAACAAAAATTTGACAGACTTGGCATACTTCTCCGAACGATAGGCTGCCAGCATGAGCAGCTGCATCGTGCCTTCCACA
>DATHRQ010000267.1:0-3446 GCA_035465095.1 Anaerolineales bacterium
CCGTTTTCACATCCTTGTGAGATTTAAGTTTGGCGGGCAGGCCGATGTCCACCACCTCGAGTTCGCCGATATATTCGAAGGCGGGCAGTTTCAGCAAGCCCTGTTTGACCGCTGCCATCGTGACCGTGAGATCGGCGGGAATGGCCTGCTCGGCGACATCGCCCGAATCGCAATCCATGCCCGACGGACAATCGACCGCGATGACGTACGGCGGCTCGTCGAGTCCTTCCAAAATAACGTTGACCTCTTCGAGCAGTTCGGCCGCATCCTTCTTAAGCGGAAGTTTGATCCCGGTGCCGAGGACACCATCCAACAGGACGTCTGCCACCTCGATGGACTCGGCAAGCTGTTCAAAGGCATCCACCCCCGTGATCAGTTCGCCGCCCGCCTCGGTAAAGCGACTGACGAGGTCGTTCTGCTTGCGACTGACAAGGTACGCGCTCGCGCCCCAGCCCGATTCCGCCAAGGCGGTGAGCGCCACCAGTGTGTCGCCGCCATTGTTACCGGGACCGACCAGGCCAATCACCTCAGGCTCGATATCATCCACGAACAAGTCAAGGATGACATCTGCCAACCCCTGCCCGGCGTTCTCCATCATCTGGTCGTAGGTCAGGCCGCCCTTATCGGCATCTTTTTCTATTTTCTGCATTTGTGAGACAGTGACAAGTTTCATAGTTGATTCTCCATTGTTGGGGTGAATTGTACTGCAAAGGATGTTAGGGACCCATATTTTAATTAGCCCCTCTTATAGAAATCATATTGACCACAGTTTTTTGAAAGTATATAATCAACTCATTCTATTTTAACCTATGGCAGTGTTTAGGTGATTATACGGCAGCCGTCCATAGGTAGTTACGAAGTGCCCGCAAGGGTATATGGAATTGTCCGTATAAACACTAGTTAGCCCGCTTGTTGCTATAATGATTGAAACTTGGTAACCGTTCATTTGGATTTCTGACCAAAGGGAGAGAGGAGGCAACTCGCGAATAAGTATAATGAAGCGCGGTCGTCCAGAAATTCAGCACACGACTGTTGAAATGCCCGTTTTTACAGGTAAAGGAGAAAATACAATGTTTACGATTGAAAAGTCAATATTCATCAACCGTCCTCAGCAGGAAGTCTTTGATTATGCGTCCGACCCTGTCAACGCAGGCAAATGGCAGAGCCAAATTTTATCCTCGGAATGGAGCTCTGAAAGCCCACACGGCGTCGGCTCAACCCAACGCGGCGTTACCCGTTTTCTAGGCCGTGACATCGAAAGCAACTCGGAAATCACTGTGTGGGATCCACCCAATCAACACGGTTTTAAAGTAGTTGGTGGCCCAGTTCAAGTAGAAGGTGGAATGAAATTTGCAGCAGAAGGGAATGGTACGAAAGTTACCATGAGCGGACAGATCGAAGCAGGCGGATTTTTCAAGTTGGCAGAAGGATTGGTCAAGAAACAGCTTGAAAGTCAATTTGTAACCAATCTGGAAGCCTTGAAACTTCTGCTGGAGTCAGATTCAGAGTAAGCTGATCTAAGTTCAGTCTGCATTAACAGATGAGTGCCCCGCACATTAGAAGCGGGCTAACACGGCGTGCACGCGGACCCCGCACCGCTACGCTAAGCGGGGCAGGCGGGTTGGATTCGCACCGCCAAATTAGCTTTTTCGTGGCTTTGAGTTTTTCCGTTTCGTGGGCGAGTCCACACCCGTTCCGGTGGGTTGAGCTTGCTGTCTCGCACCCCATCTCGGGCCGACGCCCTCCCGGGGCGCAGGTCTCTGTGGCCATCGACGGCAGAGTGAAGCGGGAGGTCGAAGTCCGGCGCGGGTTTGCGCGGATACGGATAAGCTCGGCCGATGGAGAGGCTATCCCCACGGTTCAGGTTGGGAGCACGGCAGAGGTCCGTTACATGGGTGAGGTCCTGCTCGAAGGCACGTTCAAGCTCGACTGAGGCACGCGCCCGCTGTCTCGTAATCCTATTCGCAAAATTATTGTTGTATGCCGTGAGGCGTCATGAAAACGCTCCTTTCACGGCTTCAACTCTCACGCGAGCTTTGGTGCAATACGTTCTTGATCGTTCAAAATTCGAAATGACCTGTAACCTCTCGCTCATGTGGATCTCCAACAGGAGAAAGGAAATAAATATGAACAAATACCATGTCGATCAGGTGGTCACCCAATGAGCGACGAGGACACCAGAAAGCAGCAAGATGCGCAGTTCCTTGAACAGGAGGAACTGGATAGGGAGCGCTACGAGCTGCTCCAACGCTTGGAGGACTTGCTAGAAACTCCGATGCTGATCCTGGCCTTTGTGTGGCTGGCGCTGCTGATAGGAGAGCTGATCTGGGGCGAGAGTCCTGCGTTTGAGATCATTGGGACGAGCATCTGGGCCATATTTATCCTTAACTTTGCGGTGGAATTTATCCTAGCCCCTCGCAAGGGTGCTTATCTCAGAAGTAACTGGCTGACCGTCATTTCGCTACTGGTACCGGCGTTGCGCATCTTCCGCGTCTTCCGGGTGGCCCGGCTCCTCCGGCTGACCCGCGTCGGGCGAGGTTTGCGTTTGTTCCGCATCATCAGCTCGCTGAACCGCGGCATGCGCGCGCTGGCCGCAAACCTGCGGCGCCGGGGCTTCGGCTACGTGGTCGCCCTCACGTTGTTGGTTGTTTTCGCTGGCGCGGCCGGGATGTACGCTTTCGAGAACGAAATTCCCGGCGGCCTGAACAGTTATGGCGAAGCGCTGTGGTGGACCACAATGATCATGACAACGTTGGGCTCACAGTACTGGCCACAGACGTTCGAGGGACGCGTGCTGTGCGTGTTTCTGGCGTTGTACGCCTTCGCCATCTTCGGTTACGTGACGGCGACGCTGGCTACCTTCTTCGTCGGCCGCGACGCGGAGGATAACGAAGCCGAACTGGCGGGGGCCAACGAGCTTGCCGCCCTGCGGCAGGAGTTGAACGCCTTACGCAACGACATCCGCGCGCTGTCACAGCGGCCGCCGGAGATCTGAAGCGATACCCTGACAGTATCGTTCCGCAAACCGTCGGTACCCTTTACAGGGTGCTTCGCAAACGCGAGCCGTTGAGACTGTCGAAAAAGTGTGGAAATTAACAACCAAATCCATGTGACTGTGTTCTATATGCAAGCAAATGGAGGAACCCATATGGCAAAATATAAACCAAGCAATGAAGATCAAATGGTGATGCTCCCCATTTCGCTCCAGGACCAACTGGTTCCGGGAACATTGGAGCACACCCTCAACCGACTGGTGGATGAGAACATCGATCTTTCGATCTTCGATGAACGCTACAATAACGACGAGACCGGCGCACGAGCCATCCATCCCAAGATCCTGCTCAAGGTCATCCTGCTGGCATATGCCAAAGGTATGATCAGTTCCCGCCAAATCGAACGTGCCTGCCATGAAAACATCATCTTCATGGCCCTCTCCTACAACCAGG
>DATHRQ010000268.1:0-1519 GCA_035465095.1 Anaerolineales bacterium
TTCAATGATGAACCCCTGATTATGGAGATCGGACGCGGTAATGCGACGTTCTGTGTTGTGAGGCAATTCGAATGAGTCTCAGGGTAATTGCAGGGAAATTAAAAGGAAGAAAATTAAAGACCGTGGACGGCTCGACGACGCGTCCCATCACAGACCGCGCCAAGGAGTCGCTGTTCAACATCCTCGGCGGCGATGTGGTCGATTCCAACTGGTGGGACCTGTTCAGCGGCACCGGCGCGGTTGGCATCGAAGCGATCAGCCGCGGGGCCGCCTTTGTCCGCTTTTCGGATCTGAACCGCGCCCCCATCGAGACCATTCAGTTCAACGTCAAACATTGCGGCATCGAGTCGCAATCGGAGATACGCCGCGCAGACGCATTCGCCTACCTTTCGGCGGCCGCGGACAGGCAGTTCGAATATATTTACATCGCCCCGCCCCAATACAAAGGGATGTGGGTCACAGCCCTTGAACTTGCCGACGACAACATCGATTGGCTCACAGACGACGGCTGGGTCATCGTGCAGATAGCGCCCAGCGAATACCGCCGGGCAAAGCCATCGCTGACGGTTCTCGAGGAATTCGAGCAACGCAAATACGGAAATACGCTGTTCGTGTTCCATCGTCGGAAGGAAATCTGAAAATTCGGAACAAGGTTCGTCGAAATGACAAATCCCCCAATTCAACGTTCATGCCGCTTGAACAGTATATTTTTAACCCGAATGGGTTATGAAGAAACACATGTCCGCGTGCTAGAATTGCCATAAGCAGTATTGGAGATATTCGCTTATGACCACACGCCGAACCCCCTCAAAGATCATCCCCCGCGCATTTCCAGGCATAAAACCGGATGAGATCGAGGAATTAATCGCCAGCAGCGAGGTGCATTCCTACGCGCCGGGCTCGATCCTGTGCCGTGAGGATGCCGTCGAAGACCGTTTCTACATGATTTTAGAGGGCGAGGCCGAGGTCACCAAGATCATCAATAACGTGGAAACCCACATACTGAATTTGCTGGGACCGGGCGATTTTTTCGGCGAAATGGCGCTCATTCATAACACGCCGCGCGCTGCCACGGTCACAGCCAAAACGCCCCTGACGACCCTCGAACTTGATAAAGCCGGATTCGACCGTGCCCTGCGCAACTCCAGCAGCATCGCAATGGCCATGGTCAGCGAGATCAGCGAACGCCTGCGTGAGAACGATCAGATGGCCGTGGACGACATGCGCATGCGCGCCAGCGAACTCGCCCGCGCCTACCAAAAACTGGCCGAGCAGGAATATGCGCGGCGGGAATTCCTGACGAATGTTGCGCACGAACTACGTACGCCGCTCATGGTCGCCAGCGGCTATCTGCAAATGGTACAGCGCGGGTTGGTGGACAGCGAACAGATGGCAGAGGGAATCGATACGATCGCACGCAACGTGCAGAAGATCGTGACCCTCGTCAACGACATCCTCTTTTTGCAGGAAATGGACCTCGTCCTGTCGGAATTCCAGGCAGTGGATATGAACAAGGTGG
>DATHRQ010000269.1:0-5017 GCA_035465095.1 Anaerolineales bacterium
GCCGATCGTAAAACCGAACCCGGCGCCTGTCGTCCAGATCCACTTGATGCCACCTACGAAGAAGCGGGAATATAGCAGCGCACCTGAAATAACTGTTAGGGTTGTAGCCACACCCATCATCGGCGATACACGCGGACCGAAGTGCTGCATGAACTTCTGACCCGCTGACCCAGCAGACCTCGCTGCGGGCACAAGGAAGAACAGATAGAGCACTGCACTCCCCACCCACATTAGGCCACTGGCAACATGGGCGACACGCAGGACAAGGATCACATACTGATTGAATAAAATGTTCATGGTAAATCTCCTTTGACTTATTTTCCATTTGCCCTGATTAAAAAGAAATTTCGAGTAAACAGGTGCCACATTATGACACTTCAACTCACCCAAAATGTGCTACAATCTTCCTAAATAAGAGGAAATAACCCTTATTGGTGAATTGAGCAGTCATCAGTCGGTATAACCAAAATAGCAAAGGTTTGAAAACTTGGAAACTCCAGGTTTGTTCGGTGAATGGCTCAAACAACGCCGCAAGGCGCTTGATCTCACACAGGAGGAACTTTCAGCGCGCGCTGCCTGTTCGGTTTTTGCCTTGCGCAAGATCGAATCGGGGGAAAGACGACCATCCAAACAACTCGCCAGTCTGCTGGCCGCCGCCCTCGAAATCCCGGAAGAAGAACACCCCACCTTTATCCGTGTGGCACGCGGGGATTTGAATCTCGAACGCATGCGGATTCCCACATCCGATATTTCGCCTCCTTCTATTTCGGATTTTCTGGCCCAGTATCAGACTTCCGAAACTGCTCCGTATCACACCTCCCCCGAACCTGCCTTTCACCATTTGCCCTTGCCTCCCACCCCCCTTCTTGGACGCGACTCGGAACTTGCCGCACTCGAACGGCTTTTCAAAGACGACCAGTGTCGCTTATTGACATTGACGGGTATGGGTGGCATCGGCAAGACCCGGCTGGCAATCGAATTTGCCGCGCGCCAGAGGGAAATGTTTGTTGATGGCGTCCACTTCATCCCATTGGTTTCGATCAATTCGGCAGAATCAATCGTCCCTGCGATTGCGGATGCGCTGGAATTTTCCTTCTCCGGCCCGGTTGACTTGAAGGAACAGTTGATCCAATCCATGTTGACCAGAATGAAGCGCTCCACTCTCCTGATTCTCGATAATCTTGAACACCTGATCGTGCAATCGCCCGATGTTGTCGAACTGATATCCGAGTTTCTCCAGCGGCTCCCCACGCTGAAGATGCTGACCACCTCGCGTGAGCGGTTGAATTTGCACGGTGAGTGGACGTATGAACTGCACGGTCTCCCTGTGCCGCCCATCGAGCTTGCCGACAAACTGGATGAATACAGTGCGGCGGTGTTATTCATTCAGTCCGCGCAAAGGATCAAGTCTGATTTTGCGTTTGATGAACAGGAGCGGGAAGAAGTGGTGCAAATCTGCCGTCTGCTGGATGGAGTTCCCCTGGCGCTTGAACTTGCCGCAGCATGGGTTGGGGTGTTGTCGTGTAGTGAGATCGCCAGTGAGATTGAATCGAACATGGACTTCCTTTCCACCTCGATGCGCGATATGCCTGATCGACACCGCTCACTCAGGGCAACCTTCGATCATTCCTGGAAATTATTGCCAGACCTAGAGCAGGATGTGCTCTCCCGTCTGTCCATCTTTCGAGGTGGATTCGGCCGCACTGCAGCAGACAACATTGCTGGTGCAACACTTCCTCTTTTGGCATCGCTTGCCTCCAAGTCCCTTGTAACGCGTACAGAGGAGGGACGTTATGAACTTCACGAAGTGATCCGCCAATTCGCATCAATCCACCTAGAGGAAAATGAGATGTGTTGCAGTGAAACCTGCGATCGTCACAGTGAATACTTTCTCAACCTTGCGGCAGAATATGAAGGAAGATTGAAAAGCGCGTCCCAGCAACTTGCAGTGCGCGAGATGTATGCGGAACTGGACAACATGCGCACCGCCTGGGATTGGGGGATCCGCCATGAAAAGTTCGAGCAGCTTGGCAGGGCGGTTCGTTCATTCGGCTGGTTTTATGAGGTCTCGGGTTTAATTCGCGACGGCATAGATGAACTGGAGAATCTCATACAGACCTTGAAAGGTAAAGTGCGCGACGCTCAAATGGATAGAGTCCTGGGAACGACCCTAATTCACCAGGGATTGTTGTATTTCCGAAGGGGTCAGTTCGTACATGCCAAGGAGCTCTATGATGAAAGCATAGCCATTCTTCGGTCCGTTGGTGACAGGGCACTCCTTGCTGATGCACTCATTTATGACGGGACAATTACACATTTGAACGGCGACTATCCCGAATCAAAAAAGCTGCTGAGGGAGGGTTTGAAGTACACGCAGGCAGTAAAGGATAAATGGCTTGCCGCGTACGGTATCTTTAATCTGGGTTATGTTGACAGTCTGATGGGTGAATACCAAAAGGGATATGATCAGATGAAGGATGCAGTCAAAATGTGGCGCGAGATTGGCGACCCGCATTCCATTTCATTGGGATTAAATTTTCTTGTCAATACCCAGATCAAACTGGGACATATTGAGGAAGCCAGAACCTCCATGCAGGAAAGCATTACCCTTTGTGAGCAGACAAAAAACCGTTGGGGGATGGGGACGGCATATCGATACCTTGGGCTGGCAATGATGGCAAATGGTCAGTTTGACGAAGCACATGTTTGCTTCCAAAAAAGCCTCGATATATTTGGTGAATATTTCGAAGGTTGGGATATTGCACAAACCATGATCTATCTGGGAGATGCCACCCTGATTTCGAACGACCTTGACCAGTCTGAAAAAATATACTTGGAGGCACTCCGCATAGCAGAGGAAGCCCAATCGTTACCACTCATGTTCGATACGCTTGGTGGGATTGCGGAAATCCATCACCGAAGAGGTAACTTTAATAGCGCACTCGAACTCACTCAATTCATATTGAAACATCCCTCCTGCACGCAGGATACCAGAGACCGCGCTTATAAAATACTTTCGGAAATAGATAAACTTACTGAAACTGGGCAAATGGGATTATCGCAAGAGAAAATATTGTATCAGTCTTTGGAAGAGTTGGTTGGGATACTCTTGGAATAAGTTTTCAACACTTCTCCTGCGGAAATTCCAAAAACAAAAATATGTTCGATTGTGTACAGCCCTGTCCCTGCGGATGGCGTGGGGCTTTACACAATAGGTGTACTTGTGAAGAGTCCGTTGTTACCCGGTATCAAAAACGCATCTCCGGTCCCATGCTCGACCGTATTGATATTCACATTGAAGTGCCGCGCGTGGATTATGAAAAACTTAGCGGAGATCGTTTGGGTGAAACCTGCGCATGATCCGGTCACGTGTGCAAGCGGCAAGAAGTGTACAGAACAAGCGATTTGCAAACAGTGAGTCAACTGATATTATTTGTAATGCGGATATGCGTATCGGGGAGATATGGCACTATTGCAGGATGAAGCGATGTGCTGAGCCGAGTCGAAGCATCAGAGCTTGATTCAGTTGGCAAAAGGTCAGATAAATCTGTCCTTGTCGTTTTCTACCACTTGGAGGGGACCCCTACCAATCCAGTGGATGATAAGCTCAGAAAACAACTCAGTGGTCCCGTCGGAGTTTGAACCTGTGATCTTTACCCGTTGTAGGATTCTGATGTACCCACATACCTGATTTATAAATCAGGTATAATGGCTAATGATATGGTTGCAAAACATTTATTATTAGAAGCCCAAGAAATCATCTTTCAAGATGCCATTCAACGTGACATCACAACTGCCCGGCGATCTACCTTGCTGGAAATCCTGTGGCATGAACGCTACCTCACCCGAGCTCAACTGATTGCACGTGTAGAACACCGATTGGGGAGAAACTGTTTTGGAGCCTCGGCTTGGCAGGACACGTTCTATCGAGATATGCGCATAGTGAAGAAGGCACTTCAAGCTGCGGGCTTTTCATTGTTGTATAGCCGTAAACAGAGTCAGCCAGGTTATTATTTGGGAGGACAACCCACTTTATCTCTTGAATTCAAGAAAATGTTGAAAAGCAGTGTAGATGAGGTGGATCAACGTCAAATAGACATCTATCAAAAACTGTCCCCGTCAGATCGTTTTTCCCAAGGTTGTTCCATCAGTGATATCGCTCGCAAAGTGGTGGCATATCGTATTCAGCGGGAAAACCCGAAACTATCACTGATGGAAGCCAATCGCATGGCATTACAGCGAGCATACAAAACATGAAAAAGAAACCTTTGGATCTTGCTGGTTTCCTGAAGTTGGTGATTGATGCACTTCAAGCAGCTGGTATTGAATATCTGATTGGAGGTGCGATCGCGGAATGGGCTTGGGGGGAACCGCGTGCAACCCAGGATCTGGATTTGGTGGTCAAGATCCCGATCAAAAGTATTAATAGGCTTTCGAAAGAGCTTAAGAAGAGAGATATGCTCGTACCGGCTGAAATCATAATGGATGCAGTTGTAGAAGAACGGGCGGATATCCCCATCAATGCTATTCATATTTATAGCGGAATCAAAGCTGATCTATATCCAGTGCGAGAAGGGGACGAACTGAGACAGAGTGCGTTTCAACGGCGGGAACAGGTGGATTACGGACCTCCAATTGGTAAGGTCTATATCCATTCAGCAGAAGACCTGATCTTGTACAAGCTCATCTATTTTGGACTTGGCCAACAGTCAAAACATTCCCGTGACATTGCGGCCATTCTTAAGTCAAAGAAGAATGAACTCGATCTGGAATATATCGAGGGATGGGTGACACGTTTAGGATTAGTCTCGATATGGAAGGAATTGCTCGACAATATTTTATGAGAGCAAGAACAATTGAATCCGACCTTCATTTATCCAAGGGGTCGGATGGGCTTGATCGTTTTCAGGATTTCCACCTCCTCCTGTTGCGCAGAATACATATCCCAACGCACCTGGAGATTCATCCAGAAATCCGTGGATATGTTGAAGAATTTCGCGAGGCGCAAAGCAGTGCT
>DATHRQ010000270.1:0-2021 GCA_035465095.1 Anaerolineales bacterium
TCATGCCTTTGCGAGTCAGCACCCAATCGAAGATCAGGTGCTGGATTTCGTGGGCGACCAGTTCGTGTGCCATGGGGGAGAAGTTCAGCTCGCTCAGGTAGATATAACCGAAAAGTCCCCGTCTTTGCTTGCGCTCCTCAGCCGCGATGTAGTAGGCGTGGCATTGGTTCTTGCGCTTGAAGTGGGCGGGATCGTGGGCCACATAAATGTTGACCCACTGTTTGTTGTCGTTGAAATAAACGCGGAAATCAGGTTTTGCCATTTTTTTGGCCTTTCAAAAGGTAATTTTGGCGAAATTATATATCCGATATTTTTGCAGTGATGATATTTTAACATTAAAAATTTGAAAGGATTGGCCGCCCTAGGCGTGATGAAGCGCTCAAATTTGGATGGCTGGCAAATCGAATGATACAGCCTTTCTGCGCATAGGCACGGTGTTGAGTGAATGCCCGTTTTCACTTACAACCATAATCCTTAGGCAAAAAAATCAATATTCGACAGCGTGGGCTGTGATATTAATCCCCGAAATGGACAGCGACATTGGTTTCGCCTTGATGAGTGCGTCTGACGGTAATTTATCCATGGCTTCGCTGGTGACCAGGACTTCGCCGGCGGACGCAATATCTTCGCCGAGTTTGGATGCGCGGTTGACCGCGTCACCAAAACAATCATTGCTGCCGACCACGAGTATTTTGCCGTAATCGATGCCGCATGAGATGTAAATATCGAGATCGTCGGATGTCATCAGGTTGGACGCCTGAAAAGCATGTTGCATGGCGATTGCCGCGTTGACAGCCGAGAGGGGATTGGGGAAGATCGCAAAGCAGTTATCTGCTTCATATTTGATCATGCTGCCATCGAACGATTCGATGATGGGTTCTGTTGTAGACTGCATGCGCTTGACCATGGACATGTAGTGAACGATCCCATATTTTCGTGTCAGCAGGGAGAAGCCGGACATATCCAGGACAAAGACCGCCTTTTCTGTGCCGTATGTATTCCAGAGTTCCGCCTCGATGCGTTGGCGCACATCCAGATCTTCTGCTTGCGAGAATTTGAGCAGCAGTTCCTGAAAGTGCTCGGCAGGGTTGTTCGCCATGTTTTATTTCTTCTTCTTTTGGATCTTTTTCCAACTGTCCCTGAGCGTGACAGTTCGATTGAAAACCAGCTTGTCGGAGGTTGAATCTGGATCGAGGCAAAAATAACCAGTGCGTTCGAACTGGATGTTTTCTCCCAATTTTGTTTCTGCCAGTGACGGTTCCAGGCGGGCGTTTTCGACGATCTCCAATGACTTGGGATTGATTATGCTCTCGAGGTCGGCGTCATCGGGCTTTTCGGCGGTGAACAACTGGTCGTAAAGGCGCACCTCTGCCTCGAGCGCATGTTCTGCAGAAACCCAATGGATGGTGGATTTGACGCGGCGCTTATCCGGCGCTTCGCCTCCGCGGGTGGCCGGGTCATACGTACAGTGCACCTCGATCACCTCGCCCGCCTCATTTTTAACAACGTGTGTGCAGGTGATTAAATAGGCATAGCGCAGGCGCACCTCATTGCCCGGATACAAACGGAAATATTTGGGTGGCGGCTCCTCGCGGAAGTCATCCTTTTCTATGTACAGGACTTTCGAGAACGGCACTTTTCGCGTCCCTGCGGATGGATCTTCGGGATTGTTGATCGCTTCCATTTCCTCGGTCTGGCCGTCTGGGTAATTATCGATCACCAACTTCAGGGGCTTCAAGACGGCCATTCTACGCTGTGCGCGTTTGTTCAGGTCGTTGCGGATGACTGCGTCGAACTGGGCCATTTCGACCCAACTGTCGTTCTTCGTCTCGCCGATGCCGGTTACAAAATCGACAATGGCTTCCGGCGTCACGCCCCTGCGGCGCAGTCCGCGCAGGGTGGTCAGGCGCGGATCGTCCCAGCCGCTCACAACACCATTCTCGACAAGCTTGCGGAGTTTACGCTTGCTCATCATCGCGTGCGCGATGTTGAGGCGCGAGAACTCGATCTGGCGGCTGGGG
>DATHRQ010000271.1:0-13681 GCA_035465095.1 Anaerolineales bacterium
CTGCGGATGGGTTGAATGGGGATGTGGACGCCTGCCATGTTGCCGAGCGTTCCCGCCCAGGCTCCGGCTGCATTAATGACCATGCGCGTCTTTATCGACCCCTGGTTTGTTTCAACGCCCTCAACCTTGTCTCCACTGACAGTAATACCCGTCACCTCTGCATCGTTGATCGTTTTGACGCCCATCTTTTGCGCGGCGCTAACATATCCCATCACTACACTGTTCGGGTCCACGAGACCGTCTTTCTGATGAAACGTCCCGGCTAGGGCGTCGTCGAAATTCATCAACGGCAGTCGCCTGCGGATGTCGTCGCCGCTAAGCCATTCGGTTTCCACGCCGAGTTTATGCTGTAAGTCCACGTTGTGCTGAAATGCCTGCACATCGTTTTCGTTGGTAAGCACGAACAGGTATCCGCATTTGCGATAATCGATCTCCTGCCCGATCTCGTCCTTAAATCGTTCGAGCATGGGCAGGCTGGCGAGCGACAGCCTGATGTTGATCTCCGTCCCGAACTGATAACGGACCCCGCCTGCGCAGCGCCCGGTGGAACCCTGGCCGAACAGTGGCTCTTTCTCGAGCAGGACCAAATTCCCCGCTCCGCGTGAGGCAAGGTGATAGGCGATACTGGCGCCCATCACGCCGCCGCCAATGATGACAATGTCTGCTGAAGTTGGAATGTCCATTTTATTGTTCCGGGTTGTTTTAGAACTCTATTTCTTTGCCAATATTCATTTTTTGAGCGTTGTTCAATGCGAATTGAGCGGCCATTGCATCCTGAGCGGCGATGCCGACGGACTTGAAGTATGTGATCTCATCCTCGGTTTCCCTGCCGGCTTTTTGTCCCAGAACGACCTCTCCCAGTTCCGCCTGGATGTGTGACTCGTTGAAAAGCCCGGCGTTTATGGGTTGAATGAGGTCGCCGGCTTCCTCCATGGCTGCAGCGCGCGAATCGACGAATACTTTTGCACGCTTTATCGTTTCTGCGGGGATCTCCTGCATTTCTGGCGTATAGGAGCCAACCGCCGAGATGTGCGTTCCTGCTTTTATATCCGCATCGTCAAAGATAGGCGTTAGCGAGGTGGTAGCTGTACAGATAATATCTGCGTTTTCAGCCGCTTTTTTGGCGCTGGCTGCCGCGCGGATATCGGTCGTTATCGATCCTTTACCGCTCATTTCGGCAGCAAAAGCTTTGGATTTTTCAGGATCAGGATCAAAAATGAAGGCTGTTTTTATTTTCCGCGCCGTGCAGGCCGCTTCAAGTTGGGTACGTCCCTGTGCGCCTGCTCCGAAGACCGCCAAGACTTCGCTGTCTTTACGGGCCAGCAGATCAATCGCTGCGCCGCCGGCTGCGCCTGTCCGAATGGCGGTGAGCGAACTGCCTTCGAGCAGGGCCTGCGCCTGTCCGGTGTCAGGGTCGAAGACGAGGACTGCGGCTTGGATGAAGGCAAGCCCGCGGGACGGGTTGTTTGGAAATAGTGAGACGGCCTTGATCGCCAGTGCCTGGTTATCTTTGGAGTCGACGTAGGCCGGCATGAATAGACTGACCGCGTCGCTGTTTGGGATGGATAAATGCGTCCGAAGCGGCACAACAGCCCGCCCGTCGGAAAGGGAAGCGTAGGCTTCCTTTGTTGCTTCGATCGCTTCGTTCATCGGCAGCGCCCGGCGCACGTCATCTGCATTCAGAATGATCATGGTGTTCTCCACATTTTTGGTGCTTGATAATAAAAAGCGCAGAGACACCATGGTGCCACTGCGCTTGACAATTGATGATCCTTACTCCATGCCCAGGTATGCTTTTTGAACGGTCGGATCTTTCATTAATTTATCAGCTTTATCACTTAACACAATCTCGCCGGTTTGCAAAACATACCCACGATTGGCAATTCCAAGCGCCATATTTGCGTTCTGTTCGACCAGCAATACGGTTGTACCTTCCTTATTTATGGCTTCGACGGTATCGAAGATGGTTTCCACCAATACCGGTGCCAAACCCATGGAAGGTTCATCCAATAACAGTAGACGAGGATGAGACATAATGGCGCGCCCAATGGCGAGCATCTGCTGTTCACCGCCAGAAAGTGTCCCCGCAACCTGGGTACGACGCTCTTTCAGGCGGGGGAATAGGCTGAACACCCGCTCAAGGTCATTCTTCATGCTGACTTTATCAGTACGGCTGAAGGCGCCCATATCCAGGTTTTCTGAAACAGTCAGGCGGGCGAAGATGCCGCGTCCTTCAGGGACCATGGCGACGCCCCTGTAAATCATTCGATGTGCAGGAATATTGGAGATATCTTCCCCTTCGAAGATCACATTTCCTTCGCGCGGGCGTAATAATCCGCTGATAGTACGTAATGTGGTTGTTTTTCCGGCACCGTTTGCGCCGATCAGTGTGACGATTTCGCCTTCATCCACTGTCAGGGTGATGCCTTTCAAGGCATGGATGTTGCCATAATACGTGTGAATGTTGTTGACTTCTAGCATAGGCATGTGTACATGCTCCTAATTGACGGTTTCGGATTTTTTCTCGGCCTCGATGCCAGATGCGGCGCCTCGTCCAAGATAGGCTTCGATCACGCGTGGATTACGCTGGATTTCCAGCGGGGTCCCTTCTGCGATCTTTTCGCCAAAGTCCAACACGTGAATATATTCGCTGATGCCCATAACAACGCGCATATCGTGTTCGATCAGTAGGATGGTGATGTTCAGATCATCGCGCAGGGTTTTTATGAAACGCATCATTTCGGCAGACTCATTCGGGTTCATGCCTGCGGTTGGTTCATCCAGTAATAAGAGTTTGGGTTTACTGGCCAAGGCACGAGCGATCTCAAGGCGGCGTTGCGCGCCATAAGGCAGGTTGCGGGCTAACGAGTCACCCAGACCGGCCATACCGACGTATCTCAGCAGACGACGGGCTTCTTCTACAGCGTCACTTTCTTCCTTCAGGAAGCGCTTTGTATGAAAAATAGCCTCTGCCCAGAAGGTCTCCAGGTGCGGATGTTGTCCTACCAGGATATTTTCGATGGCTGTCATATTGGCAAAAAGCCGAATATTCTGATAGGTGCGGGAAATACCTATTCGGGTAATTTCATCTGTCGAATAGTGGTTTAGCAGGGTGCCATCGAAAATGATCTCACCTTCGTCTACTTCGTAAAATCCAGTGACACAATTAAAGAAGGTCGTTTTACCAGCTCCGTTTGGGCCGATGATGCTAACGATGGAACCTTGCTCTAAGTCAATATCCAGGTAGCCAAGAGCTACAAGCCCCCCGAAGCGTTTGGTTACCTTGTTGGCGGTTAATATGCTCATAATCGTTTCTCCATCACCTAATCTGCAGCCGGCGGATCTTTGGCTGTTATATTGTTCTCTTCGTGAGCATGAAGTTCACGTTTCTGAATTGCTGACGGCCAGAATCCTTCAGGTTTTACCAACATCATAACAACCAACAAGGCACCGTACATCCACAACCGGAATTCAGCAAATTCACGCAACAGTTCGGGCAATCCAACCAGGATAAGGGCGCCAACCACCACGCCGGGTAGGCTGCCCATACCGCCAACAATGATCAAGCTAAGTACATTGATGGATTTGAGCAGATCGAAACTATGGGGAAAGATAGATGTTAGTTTACTGGCGAAGATAGCTCCTGCAAGACCTGAGAAGCCTGCGCCGATGGCAAAAGCCAAAAGTTTGGTATTGACCAAATTGATGCCCATTGCTTCGGCAACATCTTCATCTTCTCGCATTGCCATCCATTGACGACCCAGGCGGGAATTACTCAGACGGGTTGATATAAACCAGGCTAAAAGCACCCCGACCAGGATAATGTAGTACAGTTGGCCGGGGGTAAGTAAAACTGTACCTAAAAACGTGGGTTTGGGGATTTGAAGTATGCCTTGGGCACCTCCGATAAATGGTTTGAGAAGATCTGAACCAGCCAAAATTCGGATGATCTCGCCAAACCCCAGGGTGACAATCGCAAGATAATCACCGCGCATACGCAATACGGGTGTTCCCAACAAAATACCTGCGATCACTGCAACCAATACACTGATCGGCAAAGCCACCCAAAAGGATGTCTCTGCAACACCCAGCCCTCCTTCAGATGTCAGGATCGCCATAACATAAGCACCAATAGCAAAAAATGCCACATAGCCCAGATCCAGAAGGCCCGCAAAACCAACCACGATATTCAACCCCAGACCCATCAGAACAAAAATGCCCACATTATTAACTACCTCAGAAAGGTAGGAGCCTAGCAAAAGAGGCAGGATGAGTAAAAAGGAAAATAAGGCGATGCGTTGAAAAAGTGTCGCGTAACGTTGTTGACCTGCAAGACGATTGGAAAAGCGTTGCTTTACGGCATCTCCACGCTGCTGCCAGTAGTAAGTAAGGAATGTAATCGCAACCAACAAAATGACTGCAACAACAGGTTGCAATGCTTTCGACTTAATCACCAAATCAGCGAAGGATCTCCCAAAAAATGCTCGTAGGCGTTCCTCGAGAATTTCAGAAAACATGCCAATGAGCAAGGTCCACATCAGGCCGGCTAATAAAGCTTTCCGATATTTATCGTCCATGTTATAGAGCCAGGCAGATGCAAACCCTATGATCGTGGTAGTTACAGCAAGTATGATGATACCCAAAATATTACTCTGCCCAAATGTTAATGTATCGACCAGGGAAGGTGATACATTGACCAAAAATTCACGTAAATCGAAGGATGTAGCCAGAAGAACCAACAAGATTATAGGTAGGGATGATGTGAATCCGGTTACTGAGCTAAAGAACAGGGAGTTATTTTTTTCTGCCTTCCTTGCTGTCAGATAGCTAAATAATGCAGGGGCAAGCAGGATGAACACTTGAGCGGTGGTCATTACGCCTGCTATTACCTGCCGTTTGCTAAAGAGTTCGATCATGCCAACCATGCTTATGAGCGTGGTGACAAAACCAGCCTGCAAACCATGATTGATGGCATTTCGTATTGTGAAACTATTGTCTGTGGGTTGCATATACTGAGTCTCCTTACGCTTTTTTCTCACCCAAACGCTCGCCTAAGATACCCTGCGGACGGAAGATGAGAACCAGTACCAGCAAAGAAAAGGTAATTACATCTTTGAGTTGATGATATGCCGGAACATTCAATCCGTCCAAAAACAATGGCGGACCAACCGACTCGAATATGCCAATGAACAATCCACCGAGCGCTGCACCTGGGATGCTTCCGATACCCCCAAGAACGGCTGCCGTGAACGCCTTCAGCCCAGGCAAAAATCCCATGAAGAAGTGTACTTGGCGAAAGACCAGCGCATAAAGAACTCCAGCAGCACCTGCCATGGATGCGCCTAAAGCAAATGTGATCGCAATAGTGCGATCGACATCGATACCCATTAGTGCAGCGACATCCTTGTCTTCCGCAACTGCACGGATGGCCTTACCAGTCTTGGAATACATAATAAACAAATATAAACCGATCAGCAAGATTATCGTGACAATGATAACGATCATTTGTGAGCGCAGTATTTCTGTCCCCAAAAAGGGGATTTTTCCGGAGAGGATATCTATCTCTGGGAATGGCTTTACTTCAGAACCATAAAGACCTCTGAAAGTATGCTGCAGGAAAAATGATGCCCCGATCGCTGTGATCAACGGAACGAGGCGCGGAGCTTTGCGTAATGGTCGGTAAGCTATTCTTTCTGTTAACAGAGCTACGCCGACAGATGTTAGCATAGCGACTGCCAGGATAAGGAAAAGACTGAGTACTGGGTTTTTATCCAAATAGCCAGATGCATCAAGGGGTGCAGCAATAAAAACAGTCGCGGTCATAATTCCAGACATAAAAAACTCGCCATGCGCAAAATTGATCATAAAGAGTACGCCGTAAACCAACGTGTACCCAATGGCAATCAGCGCATACATACTGCCTTGTGCAATGCCCAACACGAGGAAATCGATCCAGTTGCGAGCTGTATATGGATTGTCACTGAGCGTGGAAATTGTCCCCCACACAACAAATACGATAATTGAGACACGCATAAACCAAAAAACGATATCTAGAAGACTAATATTTTGCAGTCGGTTTCGCATGGACTATCTCCGTAATGATTAGAATATGGGCTCGGGTTTTTGGGCCCGAGCCCATGTTAGTGACATACTACGTTCTTAACTTACCACTTTGCCAAACCTTACGGCCAAATGGGTACGTATTCTCCATTTTGGAGTTCGTTTACGGCGATCTTTGGATCTGCGCAGTCGCCGTATTCGTCGCATGTCAGAGTACCGGTGATACCCTGGTAGCCAGAAGTAGCGTACAGGCAGGAGCGCAGAGCCTGACGACCGATGGACAGTGACCCGTCATCGCTGGAAACGCCGACTTCCTCGATGCAGTCAAAGACAAGGTTGGTGGCGTCGAAAGCGTGGGCATGGAAGGCTGATAGAGGGTCAGAGCCAAACAGGGCATTGTATCTTTCCTTGAAGGTGACATAGGTGTCGCCTGCGAAGGCCAGGTCGGGACCTGAGACATACATACCCTCACCTGCCTCGCCAATCGCCTCAGCCGCGGCAACAGAGAAACAACCATCTGCGGCAGCTATGACAGTGTCCTCGAGTCCTTCAACTTCTTGGGTCTGTTTGGCCAGCAAAGCACATTCTGCGGTGAAAACCGGGAAGAACAGGAACTCGGGAGCGCCGCCTTCAGAGGCTGCTATAGAGGTCAACACTGGACGCATGTCCGTATCGCCTACACTTACAGCGGTGAAGGCTACCACAGTGCCACCCATGCCTTCATAGGACTCTCTGAAAGCGTTCGCGAGACCTTCGGTGTAGGGGTCGCCATCGTGGATGGCGGCAGCAGTTGTTAGACCAAGATGGCTATAGGCAAACTCAGCCATTGCAGCACCCTGAACTTTATCATTATGGGCGGTCCGCAGGTAACCGGGATTCCAAGCCTGATCAGGATCAGTCAGGGACGGGGCAGTATTGGATGGGGAGACCATCACATAACCGGCCTCAGAGATGACGTTCGACATGGGAACGCCAGCGCCGGAGCAGCTGGTGCCGATAACAGCTACGATCGAAGGATCGGAGACAATTTTCTGGCCGGCGGCCTGTCCGCCTTCGGCGTTACAACCGTCGTCTTCAGCCTGTAACTCAACTGAGTGACCGGCAACTTCGCCACGCATGTCCATGGCGATCTCGACACCATACTGCGAATCCAAACCAAGTTGTGTATTCGGACCTGAGATGACAAGCGCCGATGCGATGCGGATGGGGTCATCCGGACCATATTCGACACAACCGATTTCATCCGTACATTCGGCCGGACCTGTGGGTCCACAAGCCGCTAGCACTAAGCTGGAAATCATCAGAAGTGCCAGAGCGAAACTAAATCGTTTATTCATTCTTCTTCCTCCTCCAAAAGGTGTTAAGGTATTTTATACTTTTCCGCTGAAAGCGGAGTCGACGTTTTCGGGCTGACAATGCTCTTCGCTGTCCGCATCACCTCCTTTTCATAAAAGTAAATGTCTTGTTCCCATTTTACACAAAGAGCCGGAGAACCCCTTCCTTACGGGTAGAGTTTCTCGCGGCTCTGTAAATGGCTAATAACCAGATATCAATATAGAAGCACCTTTCATATTTGATAATCGATGTCTAATGGTACGTGAAAAACGTCAGCGGGTCAAGCGTGAGTTTTATATTTATTACTTTTGATCTTGGGGTCTGTATAGAAGCTGCTCGCGAATACGCAGGTCTGTGTTTCGGATCTTCATCGCAAGGTCGGCTGCAAGGTTGTACATCAACCGATAACCGAGTTGAGGATATGTGTCGCACAGCATGATCAGTTTATCGCGCGGAATGATTAACATGCGCGTATCGTTTTGCGAAACACATGCCGAAGCGGAACGAAGTCCCTCGTCCACAAGCGCCACCTCCCCAAAGGATTGCCCCCGCCGCATGGTTGCAATGACCCGGTTTTCGATCCCATCCTCCAGCGTACCGACGAGCGAGGGGTCTACGACGATATCGATCTCACCCTGCACAATGACATACAATTCCTTGCTTCCGCTGTTCTCCTTGAAAACCAGATCGTCTTTTTGAAAGGTTGCTTCCTGGCAAATATTCGCAACCAGCTCAAGCTGCGTAGGTGTGAATTGATAAAAAATGTCGCATTGTTTCAGGAAATTTACGATGGATGCAGTTGACACTCGGGCCTCCTCCGATCATTTATCGTAGTGTAGCATAAACGAGGACGGAGTGCAACGATTCGCTCTACGGGTAGGTCTGACCCAGCCAATCGAGCGGATTTACCTGCACGCCGTTCACCCACACTTCCCAATGCAAATGCGGCCCGGTTACACGTCCTGTGCCGCCCACCAGACCGATCACCTGGCCCTGCTCGACCATTTCGCCGACACTGACATATCTTTCTGACTGGTGCCAGAAACCGCTGTATATTCCCCAGCCATGATCTATGATGGTCGCATTGCCTCTCACGGTCAGCAGGCCAGAGAACACAACCTGCCCGGGCGCCGGCGCAAATATCTGCAAGCCTTCACCGCCGGCAAAATCCAAACCGGTATGAAATCCTTCCACCGTAAGGTCTGAATTCAGGCCAAAATACGTCCTGCGTGTGCCGTAGAAGGAGGTGTATTGATCCTGGAAAACAGCCGGCGAAGTAAAGATGCCGTTCCAATACCGTGTTGATGTAACGGGGCTGGTAATCGAAAGTATCTGGCTGTCTTCCGGCTTCGTCGCCGCCGGGTCGATGGTCACCGGGTCCACATAAATGGTTTCGCTGCGGTATTCACCTGAGGATACGAGTACCATCTGCTCAAACGACTGTCGGGTTCCATCCGGTAAAGATGCTTCTATCCGCAGCGGATAAACGCCCGTTTCCAACAATGCGTGGACGCCTTGTAATGCCACCTGTTCGCCATCTGACGGGAAAAAATGCAAAGGATGATCAACCAGGGTTCCAGAAACTGTGTATCCATCTTTGGCTTGCACGCGGACGACCTCCGTGCCGCCCTGTACCATGGGCAAAGGCTCGATACTCGCATCGATGAATGCGGGGGGCAACCCCGTTGCGTTGTTGTCTTCTCCGGTCGGTGAGTAGAGGATGTCTCCGGGGATTGCGTCCCAGGTGCCGCGCAGTTTGTTGGTCGAAGACAGTGTCCATGGATCGGTGTCCTGCCGGATGGATACTTCCAAAAGTGACTCGCCCGCGCCTGCGCTCATGCTGGTATTGAGTTGGATCTGCCCTTCCTCCAAAGGCACGATCAAACTGATGCCCACATACAGTTCGGTCGGGCTGATGAGGCGGTTGAGTTTTATCAGCTGTTCGTCCGAAACCCGGGTGCGGCGGCTGAGACTGCGCAGCGTGTCTCCAAAACCAATGACCTCTGTTTCGAGAATGCCGGCCACACCCTCGAGGCCGGGGATCACGACCTGTTGTCCCTGGCTGAGTAGATTGGGGTCGATGGCTGGGTTTGCCGCGATCAGTTCGTTCAGCGGCACATTGAAGCGCGAAGCAATAAATGAAAGCGTATCCCCCGACTGAACGATATAGACCGGTCCGTTGGATTGGGCTGAAACGGGCTGGAACAGGCTGGCAATGATGGATAGGGAAATAAAAAATGCGGTAATACGTTTAGGCATCTTGGAATTCTACAGTGTCGCCAATTTGATATTCCTCCCAGCGTTCGGGATGGATTTCAAGGACGTACCTTGCAGGCTGCTTCGGGAAGTAGGCCGGGCACCACGATTTTGCGAGCACTTTGTCCACGACCTGCTGATCTGAGTTGATCCAGATGACGGTCAGGTCGAAGGATACGAAAAGCATGTGGATGGATGAGTCGAGGCGCGAATCGCGTTTTCCAACCAGGAGCAGGCCCTCGTCATGTGAAAGTTCGGGACGGAACGTAAATCCCCGCAGTTGGGTCAGAAAGGTATCACAGTATTTGATGCGCGCGGGCTTTCCGGTTTCGTGGGTCTTATTTTGGACGGTGATTTGTTTGGGCATATTCAAGTGAAAACGAGGCGTCCTGTTGGGATCGCCTCGTTGGTTACGATTGTTTTTGGAGTACCCTCTCGACGCTTGCCAGCAACTCCTTGGGGTTGAACGGCTTGGCGATGTAGTCATCCACTTTTGCGATGTGCAGGCCGAGCACCTTGTCTATGCTTTGCGCCTTGGCTGTGACCACGATGACGGGGATGTCCTTGGTCTTTTCATCGGCCTTGATCTGTTGATAGACCTCCCAGCCGTCCATGTCTGGCATCATCAGGTCCAGAAGAATCAAATCCGGGTTTTCCTCCTGGATCATTTTCAGCCCCTCGACACCGCCGTTGGCGCCCTTGACGTCGAATCCGCGGCGACCCAGGATCAGCCGGATCAGATCGATCATTTCCGGCTCGTCTTCAACACATAGTATACATTTCAGGTTGGCATTCATAATTTTCTAAGGTTAAAGTTTACCATTAAAGTGCTTGTTGGAAAGGTAGTGAGGCGGAATAATAACGAGTGTGAAAGCGGAGTTCTTCGGAAGATTCGGGCGGTAGAGTGCTTACCAGACTCAGGCAGGTTTATTAGAATAATATATAAATACCCAATTTGTCTGTTCTGTGGCAGTCCGTGTTGGTATAATTTTGGTTATATTCGGAGGTAGTAGTGAATCCTAGAAACCAATCATATCTTGTGACTTTTTTGTTTATCGTGGCGCTGGTTGCCATGGTGTTTACCCTGGTACAGAACAACGCGTCTGACCCCCAATCGCTCACGATCAACGAACTTGCGCAGGATATTCAACAAGGCGAAGTTGCTGAGGTGATCATTGAAAACAGCGGTGGCTTACGCGTAATATATAAATCAGGCACGGAGGCTGAAACCGACCCCAATGGCGGAATTGAGGCTTATAAGGAGTCTGATGCAACCCTGGTCGATCAGTTGATCGGCTTGGGAGTCAGCCCGGAAAGACTTTCTGCGGAAAACGTGAAGATCGAAGTTGAGGCGCCGTCCATTTGGTCTGGCGCACTCGGCGGGTTTATCGCTTATTTGTTCCCGCTCCTGCTCATGATCGGTGTGTTTTGGTTCATCTTTCGCCAGGCACAGGGCTCGAACAACGCTGCGATGTCCTTCGGGAAGTCGCGGGCGCGCATGTTTAGCGGTGAACATCCCACGGTTACATTTCAGGATGTGGCCGGCGCGGACGAGTCCAAACAGGAGCTATCGGAAGTGGTCGAGTTCCTGAAGGAGCCGCAGAAGTTCATCCAGTTGGGTGCGCGTATTCCGAAGGGCGTCCTGCTGGTGGGCCCGCCTGGAACAGGCAAGACCCTGCTCGCGAAAGCCGTTTCCGGTGAAGCAGGCGTCCCGTTCTTCTCGATCTCCGGCTCTGAATTCGTAGAAATGTTTGTCGGTGTCGGCGCCAGCCGTGTCCGTGACCTGTTCGATCAGGCCAAGCGGCATTCTCCCTGCATCATATTTGTGGATGAGATCGACGCGGTCGGTCGTCAGCGTGGGGCAGGGCTGGGCGGCTCGCACGATGAACGTGAACAAACGCTCAACCAGATGCTGGTCGAAATGGACGGCTTTGACACGGATACCAATGTCATCATTATCGCAGCGACCAACCGTCCCGATATTCTCGACCCGGCGCTGATGCGTCCCGGTCGTTTCGATCGCCGCGTGACCCTTGACCGTCCCGATATGAAGGGGCGCGAGGAGATACTCAAAGTGCATTCCAAGGGCAAGCCGCTGGATCCGGACGTTGACCTGGGTTCACTTGCGCGCGGCACACCCGGCTTTGTCGGCGCCGACCTTGAGAACCTTGTCAATGAAGGTGCGTTGCTGGCAGCACGCCGCAATAAAAAATCCATCGGGCAGGAAGATCTGGAAGAGGCGATCGAGCGTGTTGTGATGGGACCGGAACGAAAGTCCCGTTTGATCTCGGACGAAGAGAAGCGTATCATTGCCTACCATGAGGCCGGTCATGCCGTGGTCGGCAATGCCATCGCCGAGGCCGACCCCGTCCAAAAAGTGACGATTGTGGGTCGCGGCCAGGCCGGCGGTCTGACGTGGTTCCGCCCTGAAGAGGATCGCATCCTGTACTCCCGCAAGAAATTGCTTGCCAACATGGCCTACATGCTGGGCGGGCGCATCGCCGAAGAACTCGTGTTCGACGACATCACGTCCGGTGCCTCGAACGATATCGAGCAGGTTACCCGCCTTGCACGCAATATGGTCACACGGCTCGGCATGAGCAGCGAAATGGGACCGCGCGTCTACGGACAGAAGGAGGAGATGATATTCCTCGGCCGAGAGATCTCCGAACAGCGTGATTATTCCGAAGCGGTTGCCGAACAGATCGATGCCGAAGTGCGCAAGATCGTGGATAACTCCTATAAACTGGCGAAGAAACTGCTCACCAAATATCGCAAGCAGCTGGATGCCGTCGCGCAGAAATTGCTTGAGGTGGAAACGTTGACCCGCGAGGAATTTGAAGCCATCTTCCCGCCGCCCTATAAAAAGAAAAGCGGCACACCGCAGCCTGTAAAAGTAAAAGCGTAAATCTAAAAACAAAAGCCCCGCATCGGCGGGGCTTTTTGATATATTTTATTGCCTAAGTTACTGCTTCCTTGTGCTGCCTTACGAGCTCGCGCCGCAAGATCTTCCCGACGGTCGTCTTCGGTAGTTCATCCCTGAACTCATAATGGGTCGGCACTTTGTAGGCAGCCAGCCTTTCCTTGCAGAATGCCTTGAGTTCCTCCTCGGTTGCGGATTCGCCCGGCTTGAACACGATCCACGCCTTGACCGTTTCACCGCGATACGGGTCTGGGATGCCTGCCACGCCCACTTCCAAAACCTTCGGGTGGTCAGAGATCGCCTCTTCCACCTCGCGCGGCCAGACCTGATACCCGCCCGGTTTGATCAATTCCTTCTTACGGTCGACGATATAGAAATAGCCGTCTTCATCCATGCGGGCGATGTCGCCGGTGTAGAGCCAGACCTTGCCGTCCTTCATTTTGCGCAGTGTGTTGGTCGTTTCGGTCGGCATATTGTGATAGCCCTTCATCACCTGTGGGCCATGGATGATGATCTCACCGATCTCGCCCTGCTGCAGCTCGGTTTCGCCGTCGTCAAGGCTGACCAGTTTCACGTCCACATTGGGCAGGGGCATGCCGATCGAGCCGATCTTGTTCTCGCCGAGCAGGGGATTGCAGTGCGTTGCCGTCGGCGCTTCGGAGAGGCCATAGCCCTCGAACACTTTCCCGCCGGTCAGGCCCTCGAATTGTTCCTTGGTCTCGCGCATCAACGGAGCCGAGCCTGAGATACAGGCCTTGATCGATGACAGGTCGTATTTGCCTGCTTTCACATCCTCGTGATTATTGATACCGTTGTAAAGCGCTGGCACACCGGGGAAGATCGTAGCCTTGTATTTCGCAATGTTGTCGAGCACGTCTTTCAAGTCGCGCGGGTTGGGAACCATCACCATGCTTGCGCCGGTTGCCATCGCAAAGCTCATGCCTGCCACCATGCCGTAGACATGAAAGAGCGGGATCGCCATCAGAACAACCTCCTGGCCTTCTTCAAGCCCGGTCATCCACGATTTGATCTGTAGTGTGTTCGCAACCACATTTTTGTGCATTGCGATTGCGCCTTTCGATACGCCTGTGGTCCCGCCTGAATATT
>DATHRQ010000272.1:0-3023 GCA_035465095.1 Anaerolineales bacterium
CATTTGAACCCGAACCTCTCAACACTCTATATCGGCTTGGGGTTGAATTAGCGAATATTGCAGGTTTACGATCAGGCGGTGGAGGCATTTACGCGCGCAAATGCGCTCAACCCGACAGATCCGCTGCCGGATCTATACATCTCTCGTACGTATGCGACGATCGGTGAGTTCGAGAAATCCCTCCAGTATGCAGAGACTTCTGTCAATGACCGGCCCGACAGCGCCAGCCTGCGCGGCAACCTGGGTGTGATGTATTATCGAAACTTTCTGTGGCCCGAAGCGATCCAGCAATTGGGGTATACGATCTATGGCGGCGTGACCGAGGATGGGGTGGAGATCGAGGGTATACCCCTGGTCAACGATCCGTTGGTGGCCGAATATTACTTTACCTATGGGCTTGCGTTGGCGCGCACGAATCAGTGTGGAGAGGCTCTGCCAATCGCTCAAATGCTTAATTCCCGCGTCCCAACGGATGAGAACGCGATCTTTGCCGCCAGCGAGATCAACCGTATTTGTTCAGAAAGCCTGGCCGGTTAATTCATGAATATATATCCCCGCCGTCCGCTGTTCAACCGCAGGCCGCAGTCGAATATCTATCGCATGTTCCTGTGGGTGATTCTGATCCTTGTGATGGTGTGGGTGTTACAGCAGATGAACAAAGGCGAGATTAAACCTTTGTTCCTGCCGACGCCGACACCTACACGGTCCGCTAACTCTCATGCCCTGGAGGGGGATGCGAACTTTACTGCCGGCAAACTGGACGATGCGATTCTTGCCTACCAGGAAGCCTTAGTCGTAAACCCGAACAGCGCCGAAACCTGGGCCAAGCTGGCGCGCATTCAGATCTATTCCTCCGCTTTTTTGATCACGGACGAGCAAAGGAAGGGACGCTTGCTGGAAGGGCTTGACTCGGCGCGCAAGGCTGTGGAACTCGCCCCGGATGACAGCACGGCGCACGCCATCCTTGCGTTCGCGCTGGATTGGAATGCCGATTCGAGTATCTACAGTGACGACCCGCAGCAGGTGCAGAAATTCCTGATCGAAGCCGAGCAGGAAGCTGTCCGCGCGCAGCAACTGGACAATACGAACATACTGGCTCTGGCTTATTATGCTGAGGTTCTGCTGGATCAACAAAAATGGAGTCAGGCTGAGCAATATATAAATCTTGCGCTTCAAAACCCGGCTGCAGATCAGAGCATGGATGTGCATCGTGTCAATGCATATCTGCTGGAGACGCTCGGTCAGTACAACCTGGCGATCACAGAATACGATAAGGCGATTGAGATCGAACCGAACTTTACCTTCCTTTATTTGCGCGCAGGCGCGAATTATCGGCGTCTTGCGTTTGAGATACCGAATATAGATGCGGCGCGTCCCGTATATGAAATATCGTTGGAGTATTTTGAACAGGCGGCAAGGATCAACGAACAGATCGGTGTGAACGACCCGGGCCCCTATCTTTCGATTTCCAGAACCTATTCGCAATTGGGTGAATACTTTGCAGCGGCGCTTAATGTACAAAAGGCATTGGAGTTCAACCCGACCAACCCCGATATTTATGGCCAATTGGGAATCGTATTCTTCCGCTCCCGCAACTACGAAGGCTCGATCTTTTCCCTGAAATGTGCCACGTATGGCTGTTCCGGCGAAGATTCGTGCATGGGGCGCGGACTGGAACGCTGCTTCGAAGACCTGGGAGAAAATCCGGTGGAAATTTCCGGTCAACCCATTTCTCCCAATACGGTGGTCTATTACTATACATATGGCTCTGTACTGGCTGCCTTAAGTCGTCCGCGTGATAACAAGTGTGGGGAGGCGATGGAGGTTCTGGGCGATGTCAGAAGCGAACTTGCCGCGAATCCGGATGCATATGCGGATGGATATGAAACCATCCTGAGCATCGTCGAGGCGGGTGAGGCGATCTGTGATTCACTGGCTGAGGACGGTGTCCCGCTCTCTGCTTCCCCGGGGGAAACGGTGGATTTGATGACTGCGACACCTGTTCCATAGGCATCTCGTATCAGAGAAATGTAAGAGATTTTATCTCCCCCTTGACTTGACCTGCCGAAATAGGTAAGATTGCGGTTAGCACTCAGACGATTCGAGTGCTAATTTCGTGAATACCCCAAATCATTATCCTATTAGGAGGCAGAAAGATGGCAAGTAAATTGAAGTTGAAGCCCCTTGGCGGCCGCGCAATCGTGGAACCGATCGAGCAGGATGAGAAGACCGCCAGTGGTCTTTATCTTCCCGAAACCGCAAAGGAAAAACCCCAGGAAGGCAAAGTATTGGCTGTAGGTCCTGGTGATCGTGACGATGCTGGTAAGCGTGTTGCGATGGAAGTCGGTGTTGGCGACAAGGTACTGTTCGCCAAGTATTCCGGCACCGAAGTAAAAATAGACAGCAAGAAACTGCTCATCCTGCGTGAGAGCGACATTCTGGCTGTAATCGAAAGCTAATTGGAGGTTATATACAATGGCTGCTAAACAACTTGTCTTTTCAGCAGACGCCCGCCGCAAACTCAAGCACGGTATGAACACCGTTGCAGATGCGGTGAGCGCAACGCTCGGCCCCAAAGGCCGCAATGTGGCGGTGGACCGCAAATTCGGTTCCCCCACGGTTACTCACGACGGTGTATCCGTCGCGAAAGAAATTGAACTCGAAGATCCGTTTGAGAATATGGGCGCCCAGCTCCTCAAGGAGGCCGCTCAGAAGACCAACGATATTGCCGGTGACGGCACGACCACCTCGACCGTATTGGCGCATGCCATCGTGAACGAAGGTCTCAAGGCGCTCGAAGCTGGTTACAACCCGATGCTTCTCAAACAAGGTATTTCCATGGCTACCGAATCTGTTGTGGAAGAACTCCGCAAGATGTCGGTAAAGATCGATACCAAGGAAGATATTGGCAATGTTGCCACCAACTCTGCCGCAGATGAAGAGATCGGCAATTTGATCGCAGATGTGATGGACAAGGTCGGTAAGGACGGCGTCATCACTGTTGAAGAATCCAAATCCATGCA
>DATHRQ010000273.1:0-4037 GCA_035465095.1 Anaerolineales bacterium
GAGATTGCAGAAAATCGTTATCTCGCGCTGGAGAAACAGGTGACGGAACGACTCGTATTGCAGCACGAATTGGGTCTATTTTTACAGGATCTCAATCGAAGGAATAAGAACGATATTACCGATTCCGCCTTTGACAGATTACTCGAACGCGTTTGCGCTTATCCGACCCAGAAATCTTCGACCCGCTTCATGCTTGACTGGTTGATGGAACAGGCAGAATGCAACCTCACCACTGAAAGCGGACGGAACATCCTTTCACGATTGGAGGGGCAGCACGTCCACATTTGGCAGGATGGTGACACATACAACATTCTGTTCGTGAGTGACGATCCACAAGTGGAGCAGGCACTGCGTGAGCTGGCAGATCTCGAAGCAAATTGCGATACACACGCAAATACAGACTCGCATTTTAGTCACGACGACGAAGGTTACTTGTTCACTGCAAAGGGAGAATTTGCGTTCATTTTTGCAAGGTTGTTCTTGGTTCTGGGCAAATAAGCCTTGACCTTCCACCATACTTGAAGGTGTAGGATATAAAGGTGACAGTCACTTATCTCCCTGCGCTCCACTTCGGGAGTGTTTTGCAAAAGTGACTGTCACCTACCAACTCTTCAAGGATAACCATGGAAAACGTTTCCAACCAAAAATTTATCATCACCGGCATGGACTGCGCCGATTGCGCCAAAACCGTTGAAACGGGCGTGGCAAAACTGGATGGCGTTGATTCAAGCGAGTTAAATTTCCACTCTGAAATATTGCACGTGGAAGGCACAGCATCCTCAAATGAGATTATCAACCGTGTGCGCGAACTCGGATACAACGTACGTGATCCGCAGGAACGTGATGCACAGGTTGAACAAGTGCATTCGATCAACTTCCTGCAATACTTGTGGAGCCGCAGCGATACACGCTTGGCACTGCTTGCCATGTTGCTGATCCTGCCAGGGCTGTTCTTTCATGAACTGCTCCCCCATCTCAGCATCCATCATCCTCTGATCGACGCTTTATCAGTCATATCCATGGTGATCGCAGGGTATCCCATCGCACAGAGCGGATGGCGCGCATTCAAGGTCAACCGTCAGGTGACGATCAATGCGCTTATGAGCATCGCCGCCATCGGCGCGGTATTCATCGGCGCTTATACCGAAGCGGGCGTGGTGATGGTGTTGTTCGTCATCGGCGAAGCGCTGGAGGGATTTACATCCGAGCGCGCGCGCCGTTCGATCCGCGGACTAATGGAAGTTGCCCCGAATGAAGCCATCCTATTGGATGCACATGATGACCATCACCACGAGCGGACCGTCCCTGTAAAAGAACTCAAAGTCGGCGACCTGATCCTCGTCAAACCGGGCAAACGCATCCCGATGGACGGGAGGGTTGTATCCGGCTCCTCGGGGGTGAACCAGGCCCCGATCACGGGCGAGGCGCGTTTCATCCAAAAGAGTCAGGGAGATGAAGTTTTCGCCGGCACCATCAATGGAGAAGGGGCACTCGAGATCGAAGTCACGCATTTGGCGGAGGATAACACCATCAGCCGCCTGATCAAGATGGTGGAGGAGGCGCAGGAAAAGAAGGCGCCCGCCCAGCGCTTCGTGGACAACTTCGCAAGCTATTACACACCCGCTGTTGTTGTACTGGCCGCGCTGGTTGCGGTCATCCCGCCGTTGTTTTTCGGGCAGGCATTTCTGGGCGGCAACTCGGGCTGGCTGTATCGCGGACTGACATTATTGGTCGTTGCGTGCCCGTGTGCCTTGGTGATCTCCACGCCCGTCAGTATCATCAGCGCGATCAGCAATGCCGCGCGGACTGGTGTGCTGTTCAAGGGCGGCGTTCATATCGAAACACTTGCCAAAACGAATGCGATCGCATTCGATAAGACCGGCACGCTGACGAAGGGACAACCGTCGGTTGTCAACATTCGATCCATGACCTGCGCCGACCCCGAATCCTTATGCGACGATTGCGATGACCTGCTTGCATTGGCAAGCGCTGTTGAGGGACGCAGTGAACATCCCATTGCGCAGGCTGTTTCGCACGAAGCGCGTCATCGCGGACTCAGTTTTCTGTATCCCGCCGCCGAACAGGTGACCACACTGACAGGCCGCGGCGTGACGGGCAGCGTAGGCGGACGCGAAGTTGTAATCGGCAGCCATCCATATTTCGATGATTATGTGCCTCATGAGGGTCATTGTGAAACCGTCGCGCATGCGGATGCCAGCGGCCTGACCACCATGATGGTCAGCAGCGACAGGCAGTATAAAGGCTTCATCACCATTTCAGATACCGTCCGCGAAACCAGCAGGGACGCCATCGCCGAGTTGAAGGCATTGGGCATCGAAGACCTGGTCATGCTGACGGGCGATAATGAAACGACCGCCAAAGCGGTCGCTGAAAAAGTGGGCGTAACGGACTTCCGTGCAAGCTGTTTACCCGAAGATAAGGTGACCGAGATCGAACGCTTACGCGAATCCAGGGGCCATGTTGTCATGGTCGGCGACGGAATCAACGATACACCCGCGCTCGCCGCCGCCTCTATCGGCGTTGCCATCGGCAATACTGCACAGGCGATGGAAACAGCGGATGTCACCTTAATGGGGGATTCGCTTAAGAAACTGCCTTTTGCCATTCGCCTGAGCCGGGCTGCGATGAACACCATCCGCGTGAATGTGGCGGTCAGCATCGGGATCAAGCTGGTCTTTCTGGTATTGGTTCTGGCTGGGCTGGGAAGCATGTGGATGGCTGTGCTGGCGGATATGGGCACATCACTTCTGGTCACGTTGAACGGTGTGCGCTTGTTGAAAAACCCGTCCATGACTATGTAAGGATAACCTCGTCGAAAACCGTTATGGTTGCTGGCAAGAGGAATCTTGACGGAGTAAGACCGTTGCCTGTCATTTTGCCTGCATCATTATCTGTCATTTCGACGAACGGAGTGAGGAGAAATCTTCATTCACGTATTAAAGATTTCTCCCCGCCTTCGGCGGCTCGAAATGACATTAAAAGAAAATGGGGACAGGATATAATCAATCCCATGACCGCCTTGTATTCCGATACCCATCCCAAAATGGAAGCCCTGCAAATTCAGTTATGTCGGGAGGCAAGCCCGACACGCAAAATGGAAATGGTGGCGCAACTCAACGCTACTATACAAACATTGGCTCTGGCTGGTTTACGTTCACGCTTCCCAAAAGCGGGAGAAACCGAATTGCGCCGCAGACTGGCGGATTTGATATTGGGGGAAGAATTGGCGCGTAAAGTTTACGGGGAAATCAACCATGCTCAATGAACTCAAGGTCAGTGACCTGCTGGAACGCGTTCTGAACGAAGCGGGATAAGCGTCCGTGATGGTTGCAAAGGGTACAATCACAGGTAATGACAAAGCTTAATTCGTTCCTCAAACTGACTCCCGCCTATCGTGATTACGTCTGGGGCGGCGAGAAACTGCGCCCTGGTCACAGTCCCACCGCCGAAGCCTGGGTGGTCTGGGAGGATGACGTGATCGAGTCGGGTGAACTGGCAGGCAAGACCTTGGGCGAAGCCGCAGCGAAGTTTGGCGAGTCGCTGCTAGGCGCGAAGCCTCTATCCCGCACGGGGAGCCGCTTCCCTTTGCTGATCAAACTTCTCGATTGCGCGCAGTGGCTGTCGTTACAAGTCCACCCCAACGACGAACAGGCAATCGAACTCGAAGGTGCAGGTCAATTCGGGAAGACCGAAGCATGGCACATCCTCGAAGCCGAACCCGATGCGAAATTGATCGCGGGTTTGAAACCGAACACATCGCCTGAAACAATGGCCGAAGCGATCCGTAATGAGAGCATCATAGACCACGCTCAATATACAGAGGTATCCCAAGGCGACACAGTTTTCATGCCCGCTGGCATCCTGCACGCGCTCGGCCCTGGACTGTTGGTCTATGAAGTGCAGCAGACCTCCGACTGGACCTACCGCGTCTACGATTGGGATCGCCCCGCCAGCGATAAGCGTCCACTGCACATCGATAAGTCCATCAAGGTAACGCGCGCAGATTTCATCGCTCC
>DATHRQ010000274.1:0-8367 GCA_035465095.1 Anaerolineales bacterium
GATTCTTTCGGCTTGCGGCCCTGCAGCGACTGAAGCACCACCTGTTGAAACTGAGGAACCCGCTGCTCCGCCTGCTGAGCCGACAGAAGCTCCTGCTGAGCCGACAGCCGAACCGACGCCGGAAGGTCCCCCGATGGATCCGCAGACCGCCGCAGTGGCGTCTGACCCGGTCACCAATCATGGATATTCCACAACGGAACTCCCCACGATCGATCCTGCGTTGGGTGAGGACGTGGTCTCGATCAACTACATCGAGAACCTCTTCGTACATCTGACCAACGTCGATCTCGAGACGACTGAGATCGTTCCCGAAGCTGCCACCAGCTGGGAAATCAGCGAAGATGGTCTGACCTATACGTTCACCCTCCGCAACGACATCCCCTGGGTCAAGTACGACGGCACTGGCAATGTGGTCCAGGAAGCTGATGCAGACGGCCATGCACGCTACGTCACCGCGCAAGACTTCGAATACGGCATCAAACGCGCCTGTGACCCGAACCTGGGTTCATACTACAGCGGCGTGATCGCTCCCCAGATCGTTGGTTGTGGCGAGGTCTTTAACGCCGAAGATCCTGAGAACATTCCTGATGAGTTGTTCGACGCCATTGGCGTTACAGCTCTCGACGATCAAACCCTTGAGATCAACCTGGCCTTCCCCGCCAGCTACTTCCTGAGCATGACCCCCATGTGGACGCTGGCTGCCACCCCGCAGTGGGCCATCGAAGAACATGGTGACCAGTGGATTGATGCCGGCAACATCGTGACCAACGGCCGCTACGTACTGGCCGGCTGGGACCGTGGTGTCAGCCGTGAAGTTCTGCGCAACCCGCTCATGCCCGCCGATATGGCCGGCAGCGGCAACGTAGACCGCCTCATCACCAACGTCGTTCCTGACACCAACACGGGTTATGCTCTTTGGTTGAACAACGAAGTTGAGACCTCAGGTATTCCTGATGAAGAGCTCGAGGCCCATTTGGCTGAGTTCGGCGATGAGACCATTCAGGTTCCTGACCTGGCCGTGTTCTACATTTCATTCCGCATGACCAAGCCGCCGTTCGATGATGTTCACGTTCGCCGCGCCTTCAGCGCTGCCTTTGATCGTGAAACCTTCATCACAGAGGTTCGCCAGGGTCAGGGTCTTGCCATGACCCACTTCGCACCTCCTGGAATCTTCGGCGCTCCCCCGATCGATGAGATCGGTATTGGCTACGATCCTGACTTCGCCCGTGCAGAGATGGAAGCTGCCGGTTACCCCAACTGCGAAGGCTTCCCGCAGGTGACCCTGCTTGGTTACAGCGGTCAATCCACCTTGAACTGGATCGAGTTCGCTCAGGCGAATTGGTCCGAGGTGCTAGGTTGTAGCGCAGACCTGATCCAGGTCGAACAGCAGCAGTTCTCCGATCTGTTGGCCACCACCGATGCCTCGGTACCCGACGAAGAAGCGCCTCACATGTGGACGCTTGGTTGGGGTCCTGACTACGGTGATGAGAACAACTGGGTTGGCGATGTGTTGTGGTGTGAAAACCTCACCCGCAGCAAGCGCGAATGTAACGAGATCGACGACCTGATCGTTGAGGCTCGCGAAGAGTCCGATCCGAACCGCCGCATCGAGCTTTATGCTCAGATCGAAGAGATGTTCTTCGGTCCGGAAGGTGAAGTTCCGTTCTTCCCGATCTTCGTTCGTATCGCGTACGTTGCTGAGCACAGCTGGTTTGAGCGCACGCCGGCTTTGTTCGGTGGTGAGCAGTGGTATAACTACAACATCGATGTGGAGGCCCAGGCGGCCGCCCGCGGTGAGTAGAATTACCCACGAACTCTAGCTACGTAAGTTAGTGGAGGGGCAGCGATAAGCTGCCCCTCCAAATCCAAAACACTCAAAGTTTCTCTTCCATTAGAAATTATTCCATTATCCTTGTCTAAAATGATACTGTGAGTGTGAGAGGTTGCCATGTTAAAGTATATAATTCGACGGTTGTTGATAGCATTGCCGGTGGTTTTTTTGATGATCCTGGTGACATTTGTACTCGTCCAGGCAATGCCCGGAGGCCCCTTTGATACTGTTGGGCAGAAGGCCATGCCTGAGCATATCAAGCAGGTGCTGGAGCGCAAGTATGGGTTGGATAAGCCGGTTTCCCAGCAATTCTGGGGTTACTTTACCGGCATAATCCAGGGAGACCTGGGCCCCATGTTACGCCGCCCAGGTTCGTCCGTTAACGAAGTGGTTGCTGAGACGTTTCCGGTTTCCATCCAGTTGGGTTTGTTATCTGTGGCTGTGGGTTTCTTGATTGGCATACCCCTGGGAGTCGTTGCAGCGCTTTATCATAATACGGCATTTGATTATACGGCCACGTTCTTTGCAGTGTTGGGGGTGTCCGTCCCCAACCTTGTATTGGGGCCGGTCATGATCTATACGCTTGCTGTTGGTCTTGACTGGTTCCCGGTTGCATTTTGGGGCCCGAAGGAGCCATATTTCCTCGATAATGCCACCCTTGATTATTTCCACCATGCCGCCATGCCGGTTTTGGCAATCGGCACGGGTATGGCAGCTGCAATTGCCCGCCTGACCCGTGCGGGGCTGTTGGATGTATTGAACTCTGACTATATTCGCACCGCACGTGCAAAAGGTTTGCGCGAGCGGGTCGTTGTCGGAGTGCATGCGTTGAAGAACTCATTGATCCCGGTCGTGACCATTCTCGGACCCCTGCTGGCAGGCGCTGTGACAGGCAGCTTTGTTGTGGAACAGATCTTTGCCATCAATGGCATGGGACGCCGGTTTGTGAACAGCATCGGTGAACGTGAATACTTCTTGCAAACGGGTTTGGTTCTTTTATACGGCATTTTGTTGATCGGCGGAAATCTGCTGGTTGATATACTTTATGCGTGGTTTGATCCACGTATTCGTTATGATTAGGAGCACTGATCCATGACACTTGGAAATACTCCACAGGTCCCGGTTGAATTCAAGGAATTAGGCAAGGGGCGTAGTCCTTTACAGGATGCGTTGCGTGAGTTCCGCCGCAATAAGGTGGCTGTTTCAGGCACCATCTTTATCGTTCTTATCCTCCTGATGGCGATCTTTGCCCCCTTGCTGACGCCCTACGGTTTCGAAACACAAAACCTGAGAAATAACAGGGCTGAGCCGATGACAGGGTATGATGTTGTTGTTACTTTTGCGGAGGATAAATGTCATTGGTACGGCACTCCGCTCGAATGGGGGTGTACGCTGTCTATGGCCGGTTCTGATTCCCTGGGACGCGACCTCTGGAGCCGTATGGTTTACGGTACGCGGGTATCCATCGCCGTGGCAATTACCGCCGCTCTTGTAAGTCTGGTTATCGGTTCGGTCTACGGGACTGTTTCCGGGTATGCGGGCGGTAGAGTCGACAACATCATGATGCGCATTGTTGATTTTCTGTATGCGATTCCATTGCTGCCTATTATTATCCTGATGACGGTGTATTTCAAAGCCCTTGCCCGACAAGGGGTCTCGACCGGCATTATGGGGAGTATCGTCGTGCTGAATAAGGCGACGGGCGGCCTGTTGTTTGTCTTCATTGCCATCGGAGCACTTAATTGGATCGGCATGTCTCGTTTGGCACGCGGACAGGTCCTGTCTTACAAGGAGAAGGAGTTTGTGGAAGCGGCGCGCGCCGTTGGTGCCGGCAACAACCACATCATCTTTAAACACCTGCTGCCCAATATTATTGGGCCGCTTCTGATCGCAGAATCGCTGGCGCTGCCAGGATACATCTTCCTGGAAGCGATCCTGAGTTTTATTGGCCTCGGGGTGGATCCACCAACGCCGAGTTGGGGCGCCATGATCAATGAAGGTCTCTCAGGGATTCGATCAAAACCACATCTCGTTTTATTGCCCGGTATTGCCTTATCGGTGCTTACACTGGCTTTCAACTTTGTCGGCGACGGTTTGCGTGACGCCTTTGATACGCGTTTGCGCGGGAGGAACTAATCCAGTGGTAAAACGCTCTTTTATACTATTAATGACATTGGCGGTTGTTTTGCTCATCAGCTCTTTGGCGTGTGCACAATCGGGCCGCATTCTTACCTCGGCGGAGGCAACCGAAATGTCACAGCCCACCACGGTGCCGACGGCCGAATTGCAGGGTGGCCATCAAGTGGGTGACACAGTTTACCTGACGAGCAGGAGTTTTCTGGTGAGCCTGATGGATGCACCAGGCAGCAACAAGATGATCGCCGGACAGGAACGTGGCGTACAAGTCGATATTTTGCAAGCCACAACCGTGGATGGTGTACTTTGGTACTTCATTGATGCACCCACTGGTAAGGGCTGGGTGCCGGAGCAAAACATAACATCAGAAGCGCCTTAGACAATAAATTACTGAAAATAATTTACTGAACTGGGAGGTCGCAGTAATTGTGTGCCTCCCAGTTCTCTTGTAAAGATCTGGAATGGAACGGTTGATGAAAATAATATATTGGATGAAGGTGGTTGTCCTGTCCTTGTCCGTGTTGATGTTGACTTCCTGCAGCAGTGGGGAGGAAAATGTCTGGCTTAAATCGCCGGATTGGAGTCGGGGAGTATTTGTAGGGGCAACCAGTGTGCATGGGCCGGTATCGTTCGTGAAAGATTCAGACGGCACCACAACTTTTTTCCTGGTCGAATTTGATGAAGAAACGTCAAATTATTCGTTCGATCTGGCGCAGATGTTTTCAGGCTCGGCTGATCTGAATCATTCCAGGATCGCGCTTGGCGAATTGCAAAACGTAAAACAACCCGAGATCGTTCTTGATGACAATGGAAATTTGAGGTTGTTCTGGATCTCAAGCGAAGGATTGTATACACTGGCTGTCAGCGGGGATGGAGGCCCACTCGGAGAACCAGTTTTATTGTCCGGGGCAGAGGTGGTTGCGTCCTATGATATTGCGCATGCACCCGATGGCGGTTTCACGCTCTGGTTTGCGGGCTCGCGTCGAAATCCTGGGATTTTTGCTCTATCTGACCATACTGGAAGTGTTCAAAGCGATTTGGTGGATGCGGACGGAACCCTGGTAAGGCTGCGATATGACGACCGCGGCCAATTACACGCCGTGTGGGTACACTATCCATTCGGTTATGAAATCACGCAGATTCAATATGGCATCTATGATCCGGCCCTGAGTGAGTTCGCCATACCATATTCGCCGGTGATCTCCCTTAATTTGGGAATCCAGAAGAGGCTTGATGACCTTGCATTGGGCGTGGATGATTCAAATGTATACCTCTTTTGGGTTACAAGCGTTCAGGCTGGACTGCAGGCAGGCGATGTTCAGGCCTCTTATCGATCTTTCCCAATTGGTGACAACGGTCAGGATGCACCTTCACTTTTAATGCGGGTACCGACGGTTTATTCGCTCGAGTTTGAGGGTTCTTCCGGCAATTTGAAGGCCGGCGACCGAGTTTCATTGTTGGAGCTGAATGTTCCAACAACGCCCAAGGTACAGGATTTTCGTACAAATCTGTCCGCGGCCGGGGAGGTGGTATTGGCTGTCCGTTCGCCGGCTGAACATTTATGGCGTAAAACACGCGAGCAGGTGAATCTTGTTTATTTCGATAACGGCTCTTTGACCGATTATCAACCCCTGACGTTCACTTCATCGCTATCCACCTTGCCAAACGTTGTGAACGACCCGAACGGATATGTCTCAGTTACATGGCTGGAGAGGCTGTCATCCGATCTTTTTTATGTCTATTTTGCAAGTACAGATCCCACAGTGATTGACGAGTTTGATGCCATGTCGACGGGGGAGTACCTGAACGTTGTATATACGACGCTGTTTGGCATGTTGATCGGTGCATTGCTGGCCCCCATTGCTGCCGGCGTTTGGTTGTTTGCCCCATTGATCGTGCTTGCCCTGTTCTCGTTCGCGCACAGGTTGTTCCCCCCAAGAATCGGCAGGTACTTATCCATAGCCGCATTGGTGATTGCAGTTGGTGTGGTCTGGTTTGTGAAATTGGCGGTTTTTCCGAATATGTGGGTTTACGTGCCTTTTTCAGCATGGATACCAAACATCCCTGTGTTGCTGGGTGATGTTCTGAGGATGGCGGTGCCGTTGCTGACCCTCGTTGTTTCCAGTTTTACCGCCTGGCATTTCACATATCGACGCGGGAACGATTCGTCGTTATATTTCATGCTGATCTACGTCGCAGTGGATGCGCTCATTACGACTTCGGTCTATGCGGTATTGATCTACGGGACGTACGTACAGTAAAAGAATGCACTTCGCAGTCATCAATATCAATAATATCGTTTGAAAACTTGATTGAGGAAGGAATCAATGAAAAAGCATACCAAAGCCTATTCAATTCTGATTATCATCCTTGCATTTGTAGTAAATGCATGTGCCGGGGCGCAGACTGAAGCTCCGCCGACCGAACCGCCCGCTTCCCCCACGCCTACACAGACCGCTCTTCCGGAACCGACTGTCACACCGACCAAGAAAGGACCCTCTGGACCTTTAGCCACTGCCATGGCGTTGGCCGCACAAACCACGCTGGTTCCACCGACGCCGGTGGGCGGCGTTGGCTCTGTGGATATTGCAGCAGATGATTATGTCGGTATCTTTAAGCAAGCCTGGGGGATCGTCGAGGCGGAATACGTCCGCGACAATTACAACGATGTGGATTGGGATGCAGTCTACGATGAATACCTCCCAAAGGCCGAACAGGTGCAGTCTTCAGAAGAGCTGCATGTACTGCTTGCCGACCTGATCCATGAGTTGGGCGATTCTCACAGCCGTTTCGTACCACCCAGCCGCATGCAGGCTGAATTTGGGGTTGGCTCGTCAGAGGGTGAACCCCGGCCCTGGACCGGTATCCAGACCTGGCCGGGCCCGGGGCGCGAAGATAAATATCTGTCTGCCTGGTATGTATGTGAACTCAGCCCTGCCGCCCTGGCCGGGATCGAAAGGGGCGACCTTATTCTGGCTGTCGATGGGGAAGAGGTCACTTCCGGGCCGGATGGCATTATTGACCGTACCTTTGTTAACGGCGCTGTATTCGGAACCGGCGGCGATTCGGTCACACTGACGGTTCAGTCCGGACCGAACGAAGCACCCCGCGATGTGACCGTGGAACTCGGCGGCGCGGGCGGATGCGACGACTGGCGGCATATGATAGTCAACGAATCCCCGCGCATTGGCTATATCCGTGTGCCCGATTTTGACGGTAACGCAGGGTCGAACATTCTGAGCGCCATCCGTGACATGGAAGAGGACGCGCCTTTGGACGGCCTGATACTGGACGTGCGTCATAACCCCGGCGGAAACTCGGATGACTCAGCCGGGATCTTTGTGGACGGCATTGTAGGCACAGAGGGGCCGCTGCGTGAAGGCAAACAGCGTACCATCTACCGCATCCGTGGTGTCGACTGGAACGATACCACGCCTCTGGTCGTATTGACCGATGGCAGCAGCCACAGCGCGGCAGATTACTTCCCCGCCGCATTGAAGGAACTCGACCGCGCCACCATTATCGGAACGAATTCCGCGGGGAACACGGAAGGTATCATAAGTAGAAGCCTTGCAGATGGAACCCTGATCCGTCTGGCAGTCACCACCCTGCTTCTAAACGATGGCACCAGCCTTGAAGGGGTCGGTGTCACGCCGGATGTCTACGTGCCGTTGGGCCAGTGGGGTCTGAAGCAAAAACCCTACGACGTCCAATTGCAGGCCGCCATCGATTATCTGCTTGAAAATTAAAGGCGCAAACCTGTATCGCTCAAACCGTATGTTATAACGATCCTTGGATCATCAAGAAGCCCTGCAAATCTCATAAACTTGCAGGGCTTCTTTTTTACAGCGAAGGCGAAAAAACGGGTATCATTCACTAGACACCTTGCAAAAGTTTGTTAGTTCACCTTGCTCTAGACGGCGTCTCGAAGATGCCGTACAGCGGTACCGCCGCCGGGGACGGCGACGAGAGCAGATTTTGATACTATGCAAGAGGTCTACGATATAAATTACAGGATGGTATGTATGAACCGACATCTTCAAAAATCCATATGGCACCCGCTCATGATCCTCACATTGGTGATTCTCAGCGCCTGCCAACCCTCGCCAACAGCGGACGTATCCACACCGACACCTGCATTTGCGCCTACTGCAACGCCTCTTCCCACACTGACGTCTGATTCACGCGCGTTGACCATTTGCCTGGGCGATGAGCCGACCAGCCTTTACCTCTACGGAAGTTTGAACGCCGCTGCGCGCAGCGTGCTGTCTGCCATCTATGATGGACCGATGGATCTGGCAGGGTATGCAAATGTTCCAGTCATCCTTGAAAAGATTCCCCGCCTCGAAGACGGCGACGCGGATGTTGCCGCAATTACTGTGAGCGACGGCGATCTTGTC
>DATHRQ010000275.1:0-5272 GCA_035465095.1 Anaerolineales bacterium
GTAAGTCATATGGCTACCGCCTTGGAGTACAATCTCTCCATCGAATGGAGAATCAACTATGAAACTTGTCACTGTCTCACAAATGCAGAAAATAGAAAAAGATGCCGATAAGGGCGGCCTGACCTACGACATGATGATGGAGAACGCCGGGCAGGGGCTGGCGGATGTCGTCTTCGACCTGTTCGCGGACGACCTCGAGCCTGAGGTGGTTGGGTTGGTCGGCCCCGGCAACAACGGCGGCGACACACTGGTGGCGCTCACCGCGCTGGCTGAATCGGGCTGGGGGGCGAGCGCGTACCTCGTCAAGCGCAAGCAGAACGACCTCGTCAGTCGCTTTACCGAGGCGGGCGGCGAACTGATCACGGGGGTGGATGCCTTTGAACAGCTTGCCGAGTCCATCGAGGTGGCGGACGTCCTGTTGGACGGCGTCCTCGGCACGGGGATCAAACTTCCGCTTAAGAAGGATGCAGCCGAACTGCTCGAAGAGGTCAACGTCATATTGGAAGGTCTCGATGAGCCGCCGTACGTCATCGCGGTCGATTGTCCGTCGGGTGTGGATTGCGATTCGGGTGACGTCGCCGAGCAGGTCATTCCCGCCGATCTCACGGTCACGATGGCGGCGGTCAAACAGGGATTGCTGAAACTGCCCGCCTTCGAATATATCGGCGAACTCGAGGTGGTGGACATCGGCCTGCCCGCCAAACTTAAATCTCACAAGGATGTGAAAACGGAGGTAGCCGAGGCGCTCTCGATCTCGATGCTGCTGCCTGAGCGGCCGCTCGCTTCGCACAAAGGGACGTTTGGTACGGCGCTTCTTGTGGCGGGTTCTCTCGCTTACACTGGCGCGGCGGCGCTGGCAGGTGAGGCGGCCTATCGCGCCGGTGCCGGGCTTGTGACTCTGGCCGTCCCTGCGCCGCTGCATTCGGCGCTGGCCGCCCGGCTGCCCGAAGCCACCTGGGTATTGCTGCCGCACGAAAAAGGCGGCATCTCGGCCAGTGCGGTGGAAGTGTTGGAAAAACACTATGAGAAGGCCTCCGCGCTGTTGATCGGCCCCGGTCTTGGAACCGAATCGGGTGCGAAAGACTTCATGGAAAAACTCTTCAATGGCAGATCATCTGCAAAAAAATCGGCCGGCATGGGCTTTTTACAGGGCGATGGCGGTTCGAAAAAAGGCGATGACGTGAAACGCCCGCCGATGGTCTTCGACGCCGACGGACTGACGCTTCTCTCAAAGATCACGGACTGGCATAAAAAGATACCTGCTGATTCGATCCTGACGCCGCATCCCGGCGAAATGGCCTCTTTGACGGGCTTGTCGAAGGAAGAAATTCAGGAAGACCGCCAGGCCGGCGTTGGTAAATTTGCAAAAAATTGGAAACAGGTTGTGGTGTTGAAAGGCGCCTTCACGGTCGTCGCCGCACCCGATGGACGGGTGACCGTCATCCCGGTGGCCTCGCCTGCCCTCGCTCGCGCAGGGACGGGTGATGTGCTGGCCGGGCTGATCACTGGCTTGCGCGCCCAGGGTCTGGACGCGTTCGATGCCGCCGGTGCCGGCGCATGGATCCACGCCCAGGCTGGTCTCTATGCCGCAGACGACCTCGGCACAGCTGCATCGGTATTGGCGGGTGATGTGCTCACATCGATCTCAGATGTGTTGAGCGATTTGGAGTAATAAAAACAATTCGCTGGTCGAGTAGAGCGAGTGATCTTCTCGCTCGTATCGAGACCAGCGCTAAGCAAAATATTCTTATTACCTTGTGGTCTCGATACGTCCCGCGACGAGCATCGCGGGACTACTCGACCACCGGGTTGGATCAAAAAGAGGCTTTCCAGATCGGAAAGCCTCTTTTGCATAAGCAGGTGACAGTCAATTTTAAAGTGACTGTCACCTGTGCGCTTATTAGCCGTTCAAAAATTCTTCGAGCGCGTTTTTGCTGACGCGATAGGCGTTACCCATCTTTCTGGCCCGCAGGCTTTTATCATTGATGGCTGCAAGGACATCCTCTTCTGACACCTTCAAGATGGCAGCCACTTCTGCCGGGGTCATCACATCCGGAATGCCTGCCGCCGCTTTGCTTTCACCGCCAGATTTCTGACCTCCGCTCTGCGCCGCGCCGGACGTTGCCTGCTGCATCAGGTTGCCGATGCCCATGCCAGCGCCGATACCGGCCGTGAGGCCTGCACCGCCGCTTGGGTTGGAGGCCGCATCGCGCATGGCGTCCGCGGCTTGCAGTTGCGTGTAGGTCGCCATATCGAGCATGCCCATATCGCGCAGCTCCTGTGCCGACTTGCTGGATGGTTTGAGATTGCCGATGTAGAACGATTTGAGTGTCAAACCCAGCGCTTCAAAATCATCCTGTGCCTTTGCACGGACAGCCGCGCCGACTTCCTCGGTCAGACCGATCAGGTCCACGACGCTGTTGGCGGCGGTTGTTTCGCCCAATGTGTCCTGAAGTATGGAGAGCAGCATGGTCTTGAGGCGGTCTTCGATATCTGCTGTGCGGTAGGCGCCCTGCGAACCGACAAGTTGATTCACGAATTGCTGCGGGTCGCTGACCTGAAATGAGTATGTGCCAAACCCCTGCAGCAATGCCACGCCGAGCCCCATGCCCGGGTTGCGAACAATGATCGGCTGCGGGGTACCCCACTTTTCATTTGCGAATTCCTTCATCGAAACGAAGTACACTTCCGCGGTGAAGGGCGTGCGGTCGTTGAAGGCTTTGCCGATCAGGTTGATGAGCAGGGGGATGTTTGCAGTTGTAATGGTGTGACGTCCGCCCCGGAAGACATCCAATGCCTGGCCGTCACGGAAGAAGACCGCCGCCTGCGACTCACGCACGATAACCTGCGAGCCGATGCGGTAATCACCAATCCCCTCTTCAGGGAAACGGTGGACGATCTCACCTTTCATTTCATTTGGATATTCAATAACGTCAAAAATTCTCGCCATATTTTTCTCCTTTTTGAGGGCGTTGATTTCATTATAGCCCATGCATGGATGGGGTACAAGTCGAAGATGGCGCTCAGCGCCGAACCGAATGTACCTGTAATGATAAGCATCGAACTTTTATTTGATATACGTAAAATGACGGTACAGGTTTCCAAAAATTTTTAGGGAATACCTAATATTGAACACTCATGTCATTCTCCCGAAGGGACACCGCTTCGGGACGGTGTGAGGAGCAAAGCGACCGACACTTGCACCCCGTTCGGGCCGCGAGCCCATCGGGGCGAGACGGCCTGTGCTGCAAGTGCAGGTGAGAATCCCGCCGCTTTGCGGCGAAGACCCTTCGCTGCGCTCAAGGTGATATAGATCGAATGTTTAGGGATTTGGGCACTCCCACCTGTTAGATTTCAATCGCAAACGATTTGCCTATGGTAATATTTCATAACTCAGATAACACAACAGAAAAAGGAAATTACATGACCACTGACTATGATGCCATCATCGTTGGCGCACGTGTGGCGGGCTCGATCACCGCCACGTTACTGGGGGAATACGGATATAAGGTGCTGCTTCTTGACCGCGCCCGTTTCCCCAGTGATACCCTTTCCACGCATTTCTTCCGGTATCCTGCCCTGCAGTCCTTTCAGCGGATGGGGGTGTTCGACCAGGTGCAGTCCGTGGCGCCGCACCTGGTGGATATGTTTAACGACATCGAAGGTCATACCTGGAGCGAGCCGGTTGTCGGCAAGGACGGCATCGACTACTTTATGTGCATCCGCCGCATTACGCTTGATTCGATTCTGACCGAGCGGGTTAAACAGGAGCCGAATGTCACCTTCCTGCAGGGCGCCCGCTTCAACGATCTGATGTGGGACGCTGAATCAGTCGTCGGCGTGGAATGGAGCGATGAGGCAGGCCGGCATCAGGCCACGGCACGGGTCGTCATCGGCGCCGACGGTTTCTATTCGCAGGTCGCCAAACTGGTCGAGCCTGAAACGGAGGAGTTCGAACCCGTCCATCGTGCGATGTATTATTCTTATTTCAAGGATATCGTCCCGCTTGAGACCTCCTCGGCTGAATTTTATTTTCAGGGCGACCGCCTCGTGTATGTCTTCCCCACAGACGACAACCTGACGCTCGTTGCGGTCTCGGTTCCGATAGCGGAGTTCGATGCTTATCGAAAGGACGCCGAGGGCGAAATGATGAAGTTCCTGAATGGCATCCCTTCGCTGGCCCCGCGCCTGCAGCCGGCCGAAATGGCGGCGCCCATTAAGGGTGCCGGCAACATCCCGTGTTATTTGCGCGTCCCGTATGGAGACGGCTGGGCGCTGGTCGGTGATGCGGGGCTGGTCTTTGACCCGTGGTCGGGACAGGGGATCGACCATGCCAGCCAGCACGCGGTCATGCTGGCCGATGCGCTTCACGAATATTTCCAAAACAAAAAGACATGGGCGGAAGCCATGTCTGCGTATCATGCTTTGCGAAACAAATCGAGTAAAAAGAATTTCCAGCGCACACGGACGGTTGCGCGTGATATTCGTGTGATGTCTGCCGCCGCGCTCAAGACTCGCGGAATTTCATGATGTAGACCTGACAGGTTTTTGCGAAGCATACCTGTCAGGTCTTAATTTTTCATCGGTTTGCCGGTCCCCTTATCCTTTAACATCAAAATTTCTGCCATGATGCTGACCGCGATCTCTTCCGGGGTTTCTGCGTTCAATTCAAGCCCCATCGGCGAACGGACTTTTCCGATCAATTCATCGGATACGCCCTGTTTCTGAAGCGCCTTGACCGTCGTCAGCCAGCGGCGTTTCGAGCCGATGACGCCAATATAGGCCGCCTGGGTTTCCAGCAGACTTGGCAGCCCCTGCGCATCGATATTGGACCCTCGGCTGGTTATGACCAGATAGGTTTGGGGCGTCACTGATAGTTGATTCGGCAATTCGGCCATCGGGACGGGGTAATAGGCATCCGCGCCCGGCACGGATTCGGGATTACAGAACTCCTCACGATCATCACTGACAGCGACTCTGAATCCCAGCCACTTTGCCAGATGGACAACTGCCTGGCCGACATGTCCGCCGCCAATGACGACGACCGTCGCAGGAGGAAGGATCGGTTCCACAAATACCTCCACAGTGCCGCCGCACACACCCGGGTCGCCGCGCGAGGGGTCGGCCATGGTATACGACAAGGTCTGCGCCTCTCCGCTTTTGAGCGACTCGAACGCGGCTTTGATGACGCGGCTTTCCAACTCTCCGCCGCCGACCGTGCCGATGATCCCGCCATCAGGGTAGACGAGCATCTTGCTGCCTACATGTCGCG
>DATHRQ010000276.1:0-2721 GCA_035465095.1 Anaerolineales bacterium
GGTTATAAGGCTGACGGGGAGCTTTTTGTATCGGGACGCAAAAAAGATATGATCATTGTCGGCGGAAGGAACGTGTATCCACAGGATCTGGAGGCGTTGACGTATGAAGTGCCCGGCGTGCATGGCGGGCGTTCGGTGGCATTCGGCTTGTTTGACGACACGCAGGGCACGGAAGATGTTGTGGTCATTGCGGAGGCCGATACGGAAGATCCCGCTGAACAGCAGGAGATCGCAGACGCGATACGCTCGCACGTAACAAAGAATTCTGCAATTGCCTTGCGGTATGTCAGGGTGGTGGGGCCAAACTGGATCGTGAAAACCTCCAGCGGAAAAACCGCCAGAGCATCGAACAAGGAGAAGTTTATTCAGGAACTACAAAAGGGATCCTGAGCGTTTTGTCTTTGGTTGGCAGGAATCAAAAAAGAGCGAAAGTTCGCTCTTTTTTGATTCGTTTTGTGATTATCCGCCAGTGGGGAGTCGTTTTTTCAGTGTACGGTTTAAGATGTCTTCCTGTTCCTCGGAGACCGTTGCCTTGTTCTTGTGGTGCTTTTCTGCACCTGAACGGTTTAGGGCGTCCTGCCATGCGATCTGCATCGCAGTCAATTCAGGCTCCTTGGGTTCATCGGACTTGAGGGCTTCCATCATATCTTTCCGTGTGCCCCCAGACGATCTGCCGCCTCTTCTGTTATTTTTCCTGGCGGGCCTGGACTCTTCTGTTTCCGGTTGCAGGGCTTTGAGGCTTAATTTGATCTGTTTCTTCTTGCGGTTGACCTCCAGCACCTGGGCTTCGACCTCTTCGCCTTCCTTGACAACTTCACTGGGGGTTTTGACGTATCCGTGGGCGAGTTCGCTGACGTGGATCATGCCGGGACGTTCTGCGCCGATCTCGATAAATGCGCCGTAGGATTCGAGGCGTACGATCTTGCCTTTGACGACCATGCCCGGTTCGATCTCTCTCCATTCGAGCGCCAGCGGCTCGATCATCGTCAGTTCGACGCGATCCTTTTTTACGCGTCGGACCCAGGCTTCCACTTCCTGCCCCACATTGACCACATCTTCGACCTTGTTGACGGCGTCCTTGCTGAGCTGTGAAATGTGGATGACACCCGGGAGTGGCTGCCCAAGGTCGATCAATGCACCGGCCAGTGTGGTTTTTACCACCTTGCCGGTGATCTTTGTTTTTGGTTCGAGCGTCGCCCCAGACGCTGTGTTCGTTGTTTCCATAATTAACTCCTGCTTCTCTTTGATAATGCCAAGATATAATTATACATGTTTGACGTGGTTCAGTCAATGTGAAATTTGTTTCAAAGTTGGAAATTGGTCACTTTGGGAAATAATTCGGCCATTTATTGAACGAACTGAATATCAAAAGGCGATGATTCAGGTCAGAGATGGAAGGAATTTTTATCCGATAGACCAGGATTATGCAGAAAGTAAAGATATAATCATATTAAGCAGCCAAACATGCTTACCGTTGATTTGTCATCCGTGTATCATAACTATGGAGGCAGCCGTGCCGAAATTAACCTCAAAAGAGATCGTCGACCTCAACAAGGAATACACATTCTTCTCGTGGTCTGTCCAGTCGCAGGTAAACCCAATCCCCGTTACAAAAGCGGAAGGCGTCTATTTCTGGGATGCCGATGACAAACGCTATCTGGATTTTTCGTCCCAGTTGATGAACAGCAATATCGGCCATCAACACCCGAAGGTCGTCAAAGCGATACAGGATCAGGCCGCCCAATTGACATTTACGCATCCCGGCAACGTCACTGAGCCGCGCGGCTTGCTCGGCAAAAAACTGGCGGAGGTCATGCCGGGGAAAATGAAAAAGACATTTTTTGCCCTCGGCGGGTCGGAAGCCAACGAAAATGCGATCAAGATCGCCCGTTTTTATACGGGGCGACACAAGATCCTCGCGCGTTATCGCTCCTACCATGGCGCGACGCACGGCTCCATTGCCTTGACGGGTGACTATCGCCGCAACGCAGTCGAGCCAGCGATGCCGGGGGCGGTGCATTTCCTCGATCCGCATTGCTACAGGTGTCCCTTTGGGCAGAAGTTTGAGTCGTGCAAACGTGAGTGCATCTCCCACATCGAAGAAGTCATCATGTATGAGGGGCCCGAGAACATCGCCGCCATCATCATGGAAGGGGTGACAGGCTCGAACGGGATCATCGTACCGCCCGATGATTACTGGCCGCGTGTGCGCGAGATCTGCAACAAATATGGCATCCTGCTCATATCTGATGAGGTCATGAGCGGATGGGGGCGCACCGGCAAATGGTTTGCCGTCGATAACTGGGGCGTTCAACCTGACATTATCACGACCGCAAAAGGGATTACCTCTGGCTACGTGCCGTTGGGTGTGGTGACCGTCTCTGAGGAGATCGCCGAATTCTTTGACGATAAATACCTCTACGCCGGTCTGACCTACAGCGGACATGCCCTGGCCTGCGCCGCCGCCTTGGCAACCATCGAAGTCTATGAAGAGGATAAATTGCTCGAAAACGCCGCGACGCTTGGAAAATATCTGGGTGAAGCGCTGGAGGATATCAAAGAAAATCATCCATCCGTTGGTGATGTGCGCTACATCGGCTTGTTCTCGACGATCGAGTTGGTGACAAATCGTGAAACGAAAGAGCCATTCTCTACTGCCGTGATGAATGAAGTTGGCAAAGTATTGCGCGAAAATGGGCTGTTCACGTTCATCATGGCGAA
>DATHRQ010000277.1:0-3481 GCA_035465095.1 Anaerolineales bacterium
TAAAGCGCCGCCAGAATAAAATCGACGCCCAGCACTAAATAACGATGATACGGCAGGCGCATGTTCAGCCCGGCCAGTATGCTCATGATCACGTTCCACACAAACATGAGCGCCAACACCCAAAACGGCAGGTCGCCCAACTGCCCGCGCAACGACAGGGACAACGTCAGGAAAACCAGCATCAGCCAGCGCACAGACGCAGCGTACCAGTCGGCGGTATAGGGAGTTTCGTAACTACGCATGGTTTAATGATACCCGAAATTGATCATGTTTCTCCCGCCCGACGTTTCAAATAAGTTAAATTTCGTAATCCATTTTGGATAAATACCCGCCCAGCCTGTCTTTCATCACTGCCTGCTGTTCTGCGTTATAGGATTCGCGGAAGCGGCCGATCCTGCCCTTGAAAAAATGCAGCCCCTGCTGTTCATCCGACGCACCAGGGCGGTAATGCTCGATCACTTTCCGGACCTCAGGCCTGCTCCCGTCCAACCTGAGGAATTCAACCAGACGCTTTGTCTCACGATCATAATCCGTCAGCAGGTCTTCGTACCGTGCGATAAGTACGTCCTTCTCACTCATCCACCGCTCCCAGATATGGATGTAGTCCATAATAAAATCGAGGCTCTTCTCGAAATCGGTGAGATGCGAGAAGGCGTTCGGGCGTCCCTTTTTCAGGGCGCGCTGACCGTAGTCATAGGCCGAGAGCATGGCGTCGCGCGGATCGCGATAAATGTATGTGATGCGCAGCAAGCCCAGACGCTGCAGGAGTCGGGACGAAACCGAGGGTCCTGCATGGGCCTTGATGACAAAATCCTCCCCCATCAGCGCCGGCAGGGCCACCATCCCCATTCTGCGCACAGATAACACGCCGATGTTACAGTTGACTTCCGTCAGAATGCTCTGCAGGCGATACCTCTCGCGGATCGCACGAGCATCGGTATAGCCGTCCGCTTCCATCAGGTCGTGAATGAGGTTGTAGTGCCAGCCTGAACCTGCGCGCGGCATACCCACAGAAAGTACGATCATTATGTCTCTTGGTTGCTCAATGCGCCGTCCTCGGCGCGTGATGAATTTCCTGATATTATCGCAAGCGAAGTCATTCCCGCCAGAACCCCCAAATTGATCCAGACCTCAGGCACAGCGAACGAATCCTGCGAGATTCCCTGCATGGCAACAGCGATCACACTAAACAATCCCGCCGCGCCAAGAAAACGATGGAGTTGTGTTTTCCTTCGCAAATTCATCCAGGCGTAGGCAAGGTTTGCAAACAGGAACGACACATACAATGTAAAACCTGGCAGGCCCGTCTCAGCCAGCAGACGCACGTACAGATTTTTGGGATTCGGATACAAATTCGATAAAGGGCTCAACTGCCGCGAGATCTCAGGGATATTGATCAACGACCAATCGGGCATGTTCTGATACATGTAAAAACCGCTCGCGCCGAGGCCTACGCCGGTCATGGGGTGGGCTTGAAACGCGCTCAGTGCGGCGGTCACATACGCCAGACGCGGCCCCAGATACACATCGACCGCGTACTCAAACAAACTCTCTGCCGATGAATTCCAAAATGCAGCAATATAGCCTTTGTCCGCAAGGAAGAGCCCCGTCCCGGCAACGGCGCCGATCAGGATCAGACTGACCACGATCCGACTCCCCGAGGCTTGCATCGTCTCCCGTCGGCTTTTATCTTCGCCCCGGCGGAAACCTTCCCGATACCAACGCCATACCTTCTTCATCGTATCTGAACCTGCCGCAATAAACGTTACGATCGCCGCGCCAAGCAGGATGGCAAGCCCGCTGCGCGAATAGGTCAATAACAAAATGGCCAGCCCGCCGAGGAAAAGAGACGGCTCCAGCCACCTGAAACGGGACATGCGATAACGTGCCACCAGCGCTGCAAACAACCAGGGAATATACAGTGACGCTAACTGGCCCGCCAGCCAGGACGGCTCGTACGCCAAGCCTGAGATGCGCTTATTCCTTACAAGTCCGCGGGTGGAGAATAGAGTTTGAATCTCATTTAATTCGCCGCGTAAGCCGATGTTCAACCCGACCGCCTGTATGCCTCCCCAGACGATATGCAAGACCAGGCCAGTGAAAAGCCATTTCAACGAGAACTTGAGATCGTCTTCGTTGCGGTTCATCCACATCGCAGAGACAAAAAAAGACAGACCGATTACGAGCGTGATCCACGCGCGCAGGGCGCGGTCCCCGTAGCCCTGTCCGCGCAGTTCGATGGGCGCATACAAAGCTCCAATGGCGGTGGAGAGAAGCGCTGTCAGCGTAAAAGCAAGCAGGATGGTCAGCGTGCGGTTCCATGGATGTGTGATGCGTTTCGTCCAGATTTGATACAAGAGGATCGGCATCAGCAATCCCAACGGATAGAGCGCCAGCGGACGTACGACCGTCCCCGAGCCCATGAACGGCATGTAGCGGAAACTTGTGACAGGCAATGTGACCAGCACCGCCCCCCAAAGGATGCGCACAAGTGAATCGAGATACAGTTTACGCACGTCGATTGAGTCCGAAGAAGAGAATGATCAAAGCGCTCACAGCCATGAACGAGACCGCGCCTGCGAAAACATACGTACTCAAGGGAACTCGCCTTGCTAGATTCAGATTTTGGACCTGAGAGGCTGAAACCTGCAATTCGGGTGTGATGCCAAGCGATTCCGATTCCAGCTCGGTGACGTACGCCAGAATTTCGGCTTCGGTTGGATTGGCCTCCAGCGCCTTGCGCGCGGCATCCAACGCAACAGCTGTCTTGATGCCTGTATGCACTTCTGCAACGAACGACTCTGCCCACGCCGATGCCAGCTGCTCCGCGCGCGCAGGATCTGGATCATTCGCATAAAAATGCCAACCGCCGTCGGCGGGTTCGCTAAGTTCGAGAATGCCTGAGCGCAATTCATCGACGGTGGTGCCTCCGACCGTGTCTGCAACGGCATCCAGCACATCATCCGACCAGGCGACCTCCTCCAATTTGCGCGCTTCGCGCTCCAGATAGTAGAACAATTCCCGATCCGAATCGACGGGCCATGATTCTTCCATGTTGAAATCCACAAGGACGGTTGCGCGCGCACGGAAGTCTGGTGGAGAGATAAGATATGCCGCCCAGCCTAGCAATGCCCCCAATCCGCCTGCCAGCAGCCAGAAGCGCCAGGCCTGCAGCAGTTGAATCAGGTCTTCGGTGGAAGAGGATGCGAACAATCGATTTTTCACAGGTTCACCTATTTGTGTATTGGCGCATTTGGATCCTTCGCCGCCAATTCAACAGCGGAGCAACGATCTTGCGGATCATATACTTTATTGTAATAACTGATAACCAGCCTCCGCCGTCCCGCCGATGGACACGGATCATCTCGGGCCAGCAGCGGTCGTCTGCAACGATGGTCTTGCCGCCGGAGTGTAATCGAAAATTTGCCCACATCTGCGGCGTGTACTGGATCGGCGCGCGCGCGGACAGCCGCACCCACAG
>DATHRQ010000278.1:0-3506 GCA_035465095.1 Anaerolineales bacterium
CCCGGCGACTCATTGCCGCCCTGGTTAGTGCACACGACTTCCGGAATCCCTATCCCTATGAGTTCAAGGGTAATTCCATCATAATAACCGCCGACGCCTGTCGCGTCTCCATTGAAATGAATGGAACCTCCTGAGAAGGAACCGGATAATTTGATATTGCCTGCATAAACAGGTGTTGCCATGAGCATGGCAATTAACAATACTGACCAAATGGTATAAAGACTTCTTTTCATGTTGTCTCCTCTTAACTACACTAAATTGCGAAAACCAGTCGCAAAACTATAACATATCAGCAAGACTATAACATAATCAAGAGGTTACAATTATTACGAAACTGGTACAAAAGGTTACAATTGGTACAGATTTATTGCATAATAAGCTTCCATGGATTCTCCAAACAAACCGCTCAATTCACACGAACGTGAACTTCTCGAACAGGCAATAGCCGCCCTTAAATCCAAACGATCCCTGCTGGGGGATGAGATCGTTGATGTGGCGCTCGCTTCGATGCGGGAAAAATTGGCAGGAGTGGTGGGCGGCACCAGCGTTTCACATGAACCACAACAGAGAAAGTTGATCACCGTCCTTTTTGCAGACGTCTCCGGCTTCACCGCCATGGCTGAAACCATGGATCACGAAGTTGTCAGCGATGTGATCAATTCACTCTGGTCCCGTGTCGACAAGGCGATCCTCGATCATGGCGGGCGAATAGACAAACATATCGGCGATGCCATCATGGCGCTTTTTGGAACGCCGACTGCCCATGAGGACGATCCGGAGCGGGCCATCCGTTCCGCATTGCAGATCCAATCCGAGATACTGGAGTGGAAGACAGAACAATCGAGATCCCTGCCCGCCTTCCAAACGCAAATCCAGAACATTCAACTGCGAATCGGCGTAAACGCCGGCCCCGCCCTGTTGGGCACCGTTGGCTTGACCAATGAATACACAGCCATCGGTGATACTGTCAATCTGGCCAATCGGCTGGAAACAGCCGCACCCAAGGGGGGTATTCTAATCTCTCACGAAACACACCAGCTCGTGAGAGGCATTTTCGATGTAACTGAACTCGAACCGATCAGGGTAAAAGGCAAGAGCGAATCCATTCAAGTGTACACCGTACAAAGTGTAAAACCACGGTCTTTCCGGGATACCACGCGCGGCCTTGAAGGCATTGAAACCCGCATGATCGGTCGTGAAAAAGAATTGGTACAGTTGAAAAATGCATTCAATGAGACAATCCAGCAGAATCAAACCCACCTGGTCTCGCTGGTCGCTGAGGCCGGCACGGGGAAATCACGGTTGTTGTATGAATTTGGAAAGTGGCTGGAAACATCCGATCAGCCCATAGGCATACTCAAAGGACGCGCCGTACAGGAATCCACACACATTCCCTATTCGCTTTTACGCGGCATCTTGTCGTCTTTATTCGATATCTATGAAAACGACCGGGCATCGATTGCACGTCAAAAACTTGAGGAGGGGATTCAAAAATACAAGGATGACAAGCAGGACGCAAACCTGCACGCTCATTTCATAGGCCATCTGATCGGGCTGGATTATTCAACAAGCCCGCACCTGAAAGGTATTCTTGGGGACGCCCGCCAAATCCGTGACCGCGCCTTCCACTATGCGAATCAGTTGCTTGCGGATCTGGCACAAACGCAAGCCCTCATCATTTTCCTGGAGGATATTCATTGGGCGGATGCAGGCTCTCTCGACTACTTCGAATCGTTCATGGAGAAGCGGCCCGACCTGCCTGCTTTGATCGTCAGTCTGACGCGCGCGACTCTCTTCGAAGAAAGGCCGGACTGGGGAACCGGCCCGGTTCAGACCCTGCGCCTCGACCTGCATCCATTGTCCGATTCAGATACCCGCCGACTCATTTCCGAGATACTGCAAAAGTTGCCGGAGGTCCCGGAAGCCATCATGGAACTTATCGTTAACAAGGCGGAGGGAAGTCCGTTCTACGTGGAGGAATTGATCAAAGTACTGATCGAGGGGGAGGTCATTGTCAGAGAGGCTGAACAATGGTCAGTGGAGTTGAAGCGTTTATCCAAACTTAAGGTCCCGCCAACATTAACGGGTCTGTTACAGGCGCGGCTGGACGGCTTAATTCCAAATGTCCGCGAGACACTCCAACAGGCATCCGTAGTGGGACGTGTCTTTTGGATGGATATCATCGGGCACATGCACAACCCGGAATTCCAGGATGATGGAAGTATGTTGCCTATCAGGGATAGATTGGGAATGCTCCACTCCAAGGAATTGATCTACCCCTACGAGGAATCCACATCCAAGGAATCCTCAGAATATATCTTCAAGAATCAGATCCTGCACGATGTGACCTACGAAAGTGTCCTACTCAGACTTCGTCCTCTCTATCACTCCCAGGCCGCAGAGGGATTGGTTGAAGTCGGGGGTGAACGCATCAATGAATTCGCCGGCCGTGTGGGTGAACACTATGAACGCGCTGAAACATGGATCAAGGCCGCTGAGTGGTATCTACGCGCCGGACGTCAGGCACAAAGTACCTATGCATCCGACTCGGCCATTCATTATTACCAAAAAGCGCTCGATTTTCTGAATAAACATGGCGGTTCCAATCACTTCCCATTGAAGTTGGAAGTGATGCAGAGGCTGGGTGAGGTGTTGAATTGGCAGGCCCGTTATACAGAAGCTGTGGAAATCTATAATAAATTGCTGAAAGAAGCAGAGATCGACGGCGACTTGATAGCACAGGCCCGCGGCTTATTAAGTCTGGCGACTTCATTGAATTTTCAGGGCGACAACCCGGCCTCGCTGGAACGTGCAGAACGTGCAGAGGCTTTAGCCAGAAAAGCAGATGCCAAACCCGATCTTGCGAAGGCGCTGCGATTACAGGGGACAGCCCACTTTCGACTTGGTGAGTCCCAGACGGCATTGACACAGGCAGAAAAGTCTCTTTCCATTTTCTCGGAATTGGATGACAAGAATGAAACGGCCCGTTGTTTGAACCTTATCGCTGCCGTCCATTATGTATCCGGCCGCCTCGATGAGGCCGAAAGCTCCTGGAGGAAGGCGTTGAAGATCTTTCAAGATCTTGGCAACCGTCAGGAAGGCATGGACCTGCTGAATAATCTTGGCGTAGTGGCCGATGGGCGCGGTGATTATGAAACAGCACTCCAAATGTATGATAATGCATTGACCATTGCCCGGGAAACTGGATACAAGGACGGCGAGATCGTTTTCCTTACCAACCGCGGCAGCGAACAGGTTGCCCTAGGAAATTATGAATCTGCTGAAGCCGATCTACGGCTGGCGATCCAACTTGCAGGCATAACTGGATCATGGTGCATGCCTTCGGCCTTTGACCAGCGTGCACAAGCGCTGATCGGTCTGGGTAGATACGAGGAAGCCTTCTATTCCGCCCGGCAGGCTCTTGTCCTTGGCGAAGAGGATGAGAATCCTGAATATGTCGGCATGGTATGGCGGACGATGGGAAAGATCTGCGCAGCGACAAACGA
>DATHRQ010000279.1:0-2006 GCA_035465095.1 Anaerolineales bacterium
CGGAATGGAATCATCCATATCCAGCATGCCGCGTCCATCCGAGGTGCTTCTTACGGTTACTTCGAGGGTTGTCAACTCGATTCCCAACTGCGCGGCACGGATGGCAGCCATGGTGGCATCACAGTTCGCCAGTGCCGCCCGGAACAACCAGCCCGGGCCGGGTGCGCTTGCCTCCCCACCCATGCCTTTGGCCATATCCGAGGTCAACTCCCAGCCGTGCGGACCGCTCGCCTTACTGCGCAATCCCTGCTCGATAACCGCCGTGGCCGGCCCATCTTCCGAAACGGCCTTTTCCGGATGCTCCGTGAACAACTGCACCACCCTCGCAACCGTCTCCTGAATATTTTGAATTGACATGAAAAACCTCCAAAATGGTCGAATTAACGGACAATACCCTTGACCTGTCCTTCAATTTTATCAGCCCACGGGTAGATTTCCGTGCCTTTGGCGGCTTCACGGATTGCAGGATCATTGGAATAATGTCCGCGTTTTTCGGGCGGGATCAGCTCCGCGATGTGACTCATGATCTCGTGACCGATCTCGTCGAGCTGTTCACGGTATTTTTTTCCACGCCCTTCAGCTTTGAGGGGGCCAAACGGTTTGCCAATGTTGATCTGGATGTGAGCGCGTCGTCCGCGCTTGAGGCTGGGGAAAACATCGTTCATGCCGACCAGGCCGACGGGCAGGAGCGGAGCGCCGGTTCTCGAGGCCAGAAAGGCTGTTCCCGGGCGGGCAGGCCTGAGGACGGTCGCCCAATTCCCGCCTTCAGGGAATATCCCCAAAACGCCGCCCTGCTTGAGAATCCCTTCGGCGGCTCTGAGAGAATCCTTTGCGCCCGTGCCGCGATACAGCGGATGATATCCCCAGAGCCTGGGGATGATACGCGTGGCAACAGGTGCGTGCGGCGTATCGGCCCCGCCGACGAATTCGATCTCCCACGGCGCAATGCGTACAAAACAGGGTGGGTCGATAAAACTGAAATGATTGCCCACCATAAGAAGCGGACCGCTTTCGGGCAGATTCTGCGTATCGTTGATCTCAAGCTTGGAAACCAATGCAAAAGCGGGGTGCGCCAAAAAGTGAAGTATTTTTCGGACGAGTTTTCGCCTTGGTGATGTAAACTGTTTTTGTGTCATATGGCTAATCTGCAGGGGCATATTCGAGCGCGGCCTGACGTGCATGCTGTTCTCTGACATTCAACAATACGATAAGTCCGACGCCAAGAAATACCGCGATGGAAATAATACCGGCGCGTTGACCGGCCTGTTCGGCCAGCAGCGCCCCCATGCCGTTGGCTTCGAGTCGCAGTGCAACGCCGCTTGCCAGCAGACCGTAAATGGTCGGCCCCAGAAACGAAGATGTTCTGCCGGCGATGGCAAAGAAGCTGTAGAACTCCGCGCTCTGGCCCTTCGGTGCAAAGATGCCCGTCATCGTGCGCGTGACCGCCTGTACGCCTGTCAGTGCAAAGCCTGCCACACATGCAATGACAAAGAAACCTGTCAGAGTCTTGTTGAAGAGCATCCAGATCACGGTGCCGATCATCAAAACCAGAGATGCGATCAGCGCGCGCATGAAGCCAACACGCTGACCGTAGACCCCGGAAAGGTAGTCTCCAAAGACACTCGCGGCTTGAACGAGGATCATCAAAATAATGAGCTGCGTTTGATTCATGCCATACAGCACTGCGCCAATGATCGCGGCAAAATCAAGCGCCATGACGATGCCGTCATTGAAGATCAGGAAGGCAATGATGAATTTCAAAAATTCCCTGAAATGCCGCACCGCGCGGAAAGTTCGTCCGAGGCGGCTGATGGCAAGTGAGAAATAATTCTGCCCTTCAGGGAGCGGCCTGCGCACGCCCTGCTCCCTGACCCACAGAAAAAGCGGAAGCGCTGAAATGAGAAAGAAGAGGGCCGTAAACAGGAATGCGCCGCGCACAGGCAGATCGGTTCCCTCGATGAGAACGATGGCTGGAAGCACGATCAGCAAGCAAAGAATTCCGCCGG
>DATHRQ010000280.1:0-2331 GCA_035465095.1 Anaerolineales bacterium
CCAAACCCATTGCAACCCACGTTTCCAGTCATTCTGCCTTCAGAATCGAACTCAATGGTTGTATCCACATCGGAGGCGGCAGGGGTCTGGCCGGAAGGTGGACCGTACGAAATCAACTCCCACTGCCCCTGAATGGCCGCAGTCGACCCGCCGGAACATGCGACTAATACCACCAGTGCCAACAAACCAATCAAAACATTCTTCATTAAATTTCTCCTTTATATATATTCATCGTAAAGACGAATTAATCCACGAAATGTTCCTCAATCTCGTCCTGTCATTGCTAGCACTTTTGTTCTACAAATGATAAAATTGCCTATCTGATAGGAGAGTTTTTATGTCCCCTACCATAACAGTTGAACAATTAAGTAAAACTTACCAGGTCCCTGAACGCGAAGGTGGCTTCGGCGCGGCAGTGCGCAGTTTCTTCAAGCGCAAATACAAGGATGTAAAAGCCGTACAGCAAGTCAATTTCAATATCGAGCAGGGAGAGGTCGTCGGCTTTCTGGGCCCGAACGGAGCCGGTAAAACCACCACGCTCAAGATGCTCTCCGGTCTGCTGCACCCAACTGGAGGAAATGCGACCGTGCTTGGTTTCACGCCCTGGGAACTCAAGACAGAGTATCTGCGCTCAATGACGCTGGTGATGGGACAGCGCAACCGCCTCTCCTGGGACATCCCTGCGGCAGATTCGTTCCTGCTCGCACAGGCCATTTATCGTCTTTCGGATGAAGAATATAAAGAAACCTACAAGGAGCTTGATGAACTCCTCGAACTCGAACCGCTTATGAAGAAACCCGTCCGCAATTTATCGCTTGGGGAACGCATGAAATGCGAGATCGCGGCGGGACTTCTTCACCGCCCGAAAGTGTTATTTCTCGACGAACCTACAATCGGTCTTGATATATCTGGACAGGTTAAAATCCGTGAATTTCTACGGGAATATAACAAACGCACAGGCGCGACCATTCTGCTCACAAGTCATTACATGGCAGACGTAACAGCATTGTGCGAGCGCATTATCATCATCCATCACGGACAGCTCAAATACGATGGTGGCATAAACAAACTTTCCCGCCGCATCGCTCCGTTTAAATTGATCGGCGTTACGCTGGGAGAGTCAAATGGTAGGGACCTGTCACAGTATGGCGAACCAGTTCAAAATAATGAAGATGCGGAAAAGGTTTTCATCCGGGTCAAAGCCGAAGATGTCACAAAGGTCACATCGCGAATGCTGTCCGATCTTCCCATCCACGATATTACGATCACCGACCCGCCGATCGAGGATGTGATCGAGAGGGCGTTCAACGAGTAGGGGCGACCCGTCAGGATTAATAAAGTAAATTGGCTCCCGCTTGACGGGTCGCCCCTACGTATAAAAGGTGCACCATGTTACTAATCTTCAAACGACTCTGGCTGGTGAACTGGGCCGAGCAATGGCAGTACCGTGCCAATCTGGTCATGTATATTTTTTACTGGCTGGTCTCGCCCATCATTTATCTCGCGGTGTGGACGAGCATCGCCAACGCCAACGGCGACGTCAATGGCCTGACCGCCAACGACTTCACCACCTATTACATGATCCTGCTGATCGTGGATCAACTGACAAGCAACATCATTATTCACATCTTCGCCTATAAAGTGCAGGACGGCACGCTCTCGGGCGAGCTGATCAAACCGATCCATCCGATGCTGACGAATACGCTGATCAGCGATATTGCCTTCAAGTCTCTGAATATGATCGTCCTCACGCCCATCTGGATTGTGCTTGCGCTTCTTTTCAAACCCGATTTTGCCTCTGTTTCGATCGAAGGGATCCTGCTCTCGGTCCCTGCCATCCTGCTGGGGTACATGGTCAACTTCCTTTTATCCGGCGCAATTACATCCATCGCCTTCTGGACGACGCGCGTCTTTTCCATCCATGAGTTTTATTATGCGCTGGCGCTTTTGTTTTCGGGTCAATTCGTCCCGCTGCAGCTCATGCCTGACGTGATCCAGAACATTGCGAGATTTCTGCCCTTTCAACTGCTGATCTATGTACCCATCCAGATCATTCAGGGAAACCTGACGGCGGGTGAGATCACCCAGGGATATATTTCCGGTCTGATCTGGCTGGCCGTTGCATTGGTCCTGTTCCGCTGGGTCTGGCGTGAAGGCGTAAAACGTTTTTCGGCGGTGGGAGCCTGATATGCACTTCTTCAAACTCATTTCCACCTTCTTCAAGGTCAATTTTCAAATGGCTGTCGCCTATCGTGCAGATACGGTCATCAACATCCTGCTCAACATCATGTGGCTCGGCTGGGAATTGCTGGGTTTATCGATCATCTTTAG
>DATHRQ010000281.1:0-2911 GCA_035465095.1 Anaerolineales bacterium
GAATTTCAAAAACGGTGGGAAGTTTGAAGAGCAGACCAAAGACCGCAGTTTGCGGCATCCAGGAATAAAGCAGGTCGGCCTTGAGGGCGCGCGCGCGCTGAACCGACTGCCACGTAAACAGACGGCGGCTGGACGAGGCGAGCCATTCGATCTGAAAATCGGTCTGCAACCCATAGTGCGATTTCAAATCTACGGATGTGTTCGGTGAACCGGGCACGATCAAGGTCGGGTCGTGCCCGAACTGCGCGAGGGCGTTGCAGGCCTTCATCACCTGAATGCTGTTGGCGGTATCGGAGGGAATCTGCGAACCGGCGATGGCGACGATCTTCATGCAGCGGCCTCCTCCTGTTTGAGAATGGAAAGACCCTTGAGAACATTCCAGAGGATGGTAACCACGAAATAGGCAGAGACGGTCGCAGCGCCGACCAGATATCCGCCGCGCGGAACCAACAGGAAAATAAGCGCAATTTCAACCGCCCCTGTGATCGCCGCCATAACCAGCGGATAGTTGGGCCTGCCCAGGGCAAGCAGCAGCGGACGGTTCCAGTTGGCGATGTTGGCAATACCATACCCGACAAGCAGAATCAGGAAAACCGGATAGGCGGGCGACATGCCGCTTCCATATACGAACGGGATGAGCCACCAGCCGAGCGCCGCGAGACTGCCTCCGGCCAGAAAAGTCCAAAAGGCGCCGATGGCGCTGACCTGTTTCAGCAGCACCCGTGTGAGGTCCCATTGTTTTTGGGCGATGGTTTTCGTGATCTCGGCATAGGTCGGCCAGATGAACGGCTCGAGCGGCAGCATGATTAGATTGATCAGTCTGGATGCCAGCGCAAAATAGCCAACTTCGGCGGTGGAGAGCAGGGCTGCGAGATAGAGGCGGATGTTATCCCGGGCGAACAGGTTGACGGTCCCGTTCAGATTCGTGCTGAAGGCAAAACCCAGAATGGGCTTCCAGTCAGGGACAAGTTTGAGCGGAGCGCGGATCCAACCCCGCCCGAGCCTGGCATTCAACTCATGGATCGCAAACCCGCTGACGAGGACTCCTGCCACCGCCTTGCCGATCAGGTAGGCGGTCAGAATGCCGAAAATCTCCCAACCCAACAAAAAAGCGGTCGTGATGAGGAGGGTCAGCGCAAGGCTTTGATACAAGTTGGCCAGCGCCACCTGTTTGAATTTATCAAAGGTTTGAAGCACGCCGACGGACGTCTCGTACACGAGATTTGCCAGTAAAAACAATCCATAAAAACGGAAAAGATATGCGATGGATACATCGTTCACAAAGGTACGCGCGCCCCATACGGATAACAGGAGTAAAACAGAGTAGGCAATCACGGAGGTCGCCGCCTCTGTAAGACCGATCCCCTTGACGAGTGCGGCGGCGCGCTGTTTATCATCCTGTGCCAGGGCCTCGCCCACATACCTGACCGTCACTTCGCTCATGCGAAAGGAAAGCAGGCGGTTTACATTGGATGCGAAGTCCATGATGACCGTCAGCAGACCGTAGCCCGAACCGCCCAGCAGGCGCACGACAAAGATGCCCTGCAGAACGCCGAGCGCAGACGCGAGCGTATTACTGCTGAAAAGATAACTGCTGTTGCGTAATACGCGGCGGATCAGCGGGTCGTTTTGCAGGAATGTATTGATCTTTTGCAGGAGAGACATTGTAGTTGAAAGTTGCAGGTCAAAAGTTTAAGGTCATCTAACTTGCGACCTTCAAACCTTCAACCGATTTAGGGCGTTTCAATGTCCTTCGCCCATTCGCGTTCTGCGTTATACCATTCGACCAATTTCTCGACACCCGCGCGCATATCATATTGCGGTTCCCAGCCCAACATCTCGCCGGCCTTGCCGACATCCGCCCAGTTGGAGCGCATATCCGCCGGGTTGGGCGGGCCGTGCACCACGTCCGCCTTTTTGCCGATCACGTCCTCCATGAGTTTGATCAGGTTGTTGATCGTGATGACCTCATGCCCGCCCAGGTTGATGATCTCGAAACCGACCGGCTTCAAGGCAAGGATCGTGCCGCGTGCGATATCGTCGATATATGTGAAGCCGCGCGATTGCCCGCCGTCACCATTCACACGCACGGGTTTGCCCTCACTGATCCACTGCACAAAACGCAGGTGCGCCAAATCCGGGCGGCCCGCAGGCCCATAGACGGTGAAGAAGCGCAGGACGCTGACATCGATATCATACAAATGATGATACGCATGACACATCGCCTCTGCCCCCTTTTTGCTGGCAGCATACGGCTGGAGCGGTTCACTGCTGGACGCCGACTCTGGCGTCGGGTAGGGAGGGTCCTCCCCGTAGATGCTCGACGTCGATGCCAGAATGAACTTCTTCGTGCCGGTCTGCCGGCATATCTCCAGCATGTTCAAGGTGCCGACCACGTTGCTCTGGACGAACGTCCACGGATCTTCCACGCTGAAACGCACGCCGGCCCGTGCGGCGAGGTTGATCACCCCGTCGAATTTCTGTCCCTTGAAATGATCGATGACGGATTTTTCAGCAATATCCAGTTGATGAAAGGTAAAACCATCCATTGCCTGTAGCCTTTTCAGCCGATATTCCTTCATACGGACATCGTAGGCATCGTTCATATTATCGATACCTGAGACGGTGTGACCATCCGAGATCAATAATTCAGCCGTACGCGCGCCGATGAATCCTGCCGCGCCTGTTACCAGATAATTTCCCATTACAGCAGCACCACTTTTTCATTTCCCTTTGCAAATTTCCGCGTCGCATTGCGGCTGTCAAAGACAAACTTTGCCGAATCAACGATCGACTTGTAATCGTATTCCTTATGATTGGTGATGATGATGACGGCATCTGACTCAGTTACAGCCTTCATCAGGTCTTTGACGCTGTCCATCTCCCAGCCATCTGTTTCATGGTGAATATG
>DATHRQ010000282.1:0-5335 GCA_035465095.1 Anaerolineales bacterium
CTGCATCCTCGCGTGGCAGCGCGTGTACTCCAAGAAGTCCATGGAAGAATGAAAGACGAGGTTAATCCCTTTACCACACTGACCACCCGGGAATTGGAGGTGCTCAAGTTGATCGCAGATGGTTTAAGCAATAGTGAAATAACCGAACGTTTAACGATCAGCCTGCATACTGCGAAAGGTCATGTCAGTAATATTCTTAGTAAATTGCATCTGGCTGATAGGACACAGGCAGCTGTTTATGCTTGGAAAAAAGGGGTAGTTCACCGGGATTGAAATTTGAATACATCAAAGTTGACTTATAGATAGACTTAGAAAAAAAGAACGCCGAAAGGCGTTCTTTTTTGCAACTTGTTACTACACAGTCCTTGGCGGCGGTGCCATCTTTTCGATCTGTACCACCACGTCTGCCAGGGGTCTTACTTCAGCAGTCTTCTTCATTTTCCTGAAACCCAGGCTGTCCAAAACCAATGTGCGTTTGAGCAGTTGGATGCCGAAGGCGGGGTCCACGCCTTTGGGGCAGGCTTGTGAACAGGCGCCCGCCATGTGGCATTGGTACGGTCCGTGGAAGACATCGATGGCGGCGATGCGTTCTTCCAGTCCGCAGTCGCGGTTGTCCGCGGTGTAGCGATAGGCCTGTGCCAGGGCTTGCGGTCCCAGAAATTCAGGGTCGGTGGCAACAGTCGGGCAGGCAGCCAGACAGACTCCGCACTTGATGCAATACGTGAACTGACTGAACGCCTCGCGCTCATCTGGAGACTGGATAAATTCGCCCGTCGGTTCTTCCATTTCTTCTGTGTTGGTGTGGATGATGAACGGTTTGATCGCGGCGTGTTTCTCGATCAGCGGCTCCAAATTCGGCACCAGATCCTTGACGTTCGGGTAATTTGGTAGCGGTGCCACTGTGACCAAGTCTGTGCCGAGGTGCAAAACCTGGGTCTGGCAGGCCAGTTCAGGCATGTCGTTAATGAACATCCCGCACGAACCGCAGACTCCCATACGGCAGGAGGAACGATATGATAAAGTCGGTTCCTGCTGTGCTTTGAGCTGGTGCAGCGCTTCGAGGACTGTCATCCCATCGTGGACGTGCATTGTATACTCGTCCCAATGCGGCGCGGACTCCGTATCTGGGTCGAAGCGGCGCACACGGAAGGTGATTTCACGGGGAGTAGTTGTTTTTTTATCAGCCATGTTTATCCTCCAACTGGGTAAACGAACGTCCACCAGGTGACATAGACGCCAAGCGCAAAGGTGGCCAGTCCGACCAATAAGATGCCCCAATCCACAACTTTGGCCAGAGTCGGCGTCAGCGGCAGTTCACGGATGATTCCGCGCAGACCATACATCCCGTGGTACAGACCCGCTGCCAGTAACAGCATATAGATCACGAATTGGGCTGTGTCCTTTCCACGTGCGATCATCGCTTCAAAACTGCGCGCTTCCTCCACACTGACGCCGAGAAAGACGGGTGCATAATGCTGCACAGCAAAGTGCGCGCCCAGCAACACGGCGATGATGGGAATGACCAGAATGTGTAAAGACCATAATCTTGTTTCACGCATAGTAAACTCCTATGTCGTTTAGTGGAAAAACAAACTCGAACCGCCAAGCACGACCACCACGAATGTGATCGCCATAACCACATACGTCAACGGACGGTGGCGCAAGACCGATGTCGAATACGGATACACAGGCTCCTTCGGCTTGCCGAGGAAGAATCCCAACTCGATCAATAACAGACGAAGTCCGTTCATTGCATGGAAGACCGCCAGCGCAAAGAGCAGATACTCGATCACCCTGAACGGCGGCGAAGCGAACAAGGCCATCAACTCCTCCCAGGCATGTTCACCGCGGATGCGGTTGGCTGTTTCGACGATATGCAGCACCATATAGGCGATCAGCCCCAAACCCGAGATGCGGTGCCCGAGATACAGGTAGCGTTCAAAGGAATACTTGCCTGCGTATACCCAACCTTTGAGCCCGAGTCTGTTTGGATATGGTTTCGTGTTCATAATCTACTCCGTAGGTCACGTTTTCAACGTGAACATGTATGGCGTCACGCTACAAGCGTGACCTACAAATCAATACTTCCGTTCAACAGGTTTCCACATGGAAATATCCACGGGGCTGTACTCCAACCGCGGACCTTCCTCAGTGAAATAGGCCATGGTGTGCTTCAACCAGTTCTCATCATCGCGTGTCTTGAAATCGCGCCGGGCATGACTGCCGCGTGACTCGGTGCGGTTCAACCCGCCCAGCGTTGCCACTTCCGCCACATCTAGCATGAAGCCCGTTTCCAGCGCGCGGATCAGGTCCGTGTTATAGCGCAGTCCCTTATCCTTCAAGGAGATGCTCTTGTATCGTTCCTTCAACGCGCGGATCGTATCCAACCCTGCCTGCATCTCCTCGCCTGTGCGGAAGACGCCCATGTTCTTATCCAGATTCCTGCGCAGCTCCCTGCGGATCGCATAATGGTCTTCCGTTCCATTGGATGACATCATCGCTTCGATCTTGGACCACGCTTCGCGTGCATGCGCTTCCATCTTTGGCGAATCCAACGCTGAGGCATTCTTCAAATACTCCGCCGCTTCCGTACCTGTCACCCGCCCCCAGACCAGGCATTCGGCTGTGGAGTTCGAGCCGAGTCGGTTCGCACCATGCAGCGATACACAAGAGACTTCACCCGCTGCCCAGACGTTTTCCAATGGGGTGTGTCCCTTGATATCGGTATGCACGCCGCCCATCGAGTAGTGCGCCACCGGGCGGATTGGGATCGGCTTTTCGACCGGGTCCAGCCCGATGTGCTTGATCGTCACTTCACGGATGAGGGGCAGGCGCTCCAATATCTTGTCGCGTCCAAGGTGCGTCAGGTCGAGGTGCATGTAATCCAGGCCATCGGGTCCGGGAAAGCCGCGCCCTGCTTCGATCTCGGTCATCTCTGAACGGGAGATCACATCGCGCGGCGCGAGTTCCATGGCGCCGGCGGCGTATTGATCCATGAAGCGCTCGCCGGTTTTGTTCATCAAATAACCGCCCTCACCGCGGCAGGCCTCGGTCATCAGGATGCCGCTGGGAATCAGTCCCGTTGGATGGAATTGCACGAACTCCATATCCTTGAGCGGAAGTCCCGCGCGGTAGGCCATGGCCAGCCCGTCGCCGGTGACGGTTTCAGAGTAGGTGGTGAAGCCGAATATCTGACCTGCGCCGCCCGTGGCAAGGATGAGCGCTTTTCCGCGGATCAGAACCTGGCGGCCGTTGATCATATCCAGCGCCAGCAGGCCTGCGAACATTCCGTCTTCGACCAGAATGGAGATGACGAAAACCTCGTCGTAGCGATTTAATTTGTTTGTGTACTTCATCAGGGTGTCGTACAGGGTCTGCATTTCGAGCAGCCCGGTTTTGTCAGCGGCGAAAACGGCCCGAGGGTACGTGTGCCCGCCGAATGGACGCTGCGCGATGCGTCCGTCGTCCTGTCTCGACCAGGGAATTCCCCAATGATCCAGATGCAGGATCTCCTTGGGCATCTCATGCACGAAGAAGTCCACTACGTTCTGGTCGGATAAAAAGTCCGAGCCTTTGACCGTATCCCAGGCGTGCAGTTCGTAGCTGTCGCCCTCCTCCTGCCGCATGACGGCGGCGGTACCGCCCTCGGCTGCGACCGAGTGGGCGCGCATCAGTTGTAGTTTTGAAACGAGGGCGATATCCAGCTCCCCCTTGCTCTGCTGTGAGGCTTCAAGCGCGGCACGCAACCCCGCCAGACCCGAGCCCAGGATGACAAGATCGTGAGTTATTACTTCCATGAGCCACCATTCTCCTCGTAAAAGGATAAAAAAACACCGAATTGAATATTATTGTAGGATTTACCCTGAATTTTGGTTAGTGATGAACGTCATGGAATGGGCGGATGGATGACCACTTTATCGGAAAGAGTACAATAAAGCCCTAAAGAGAAGAATGGAGAGTATTATGAAAACAGAAAGCGGATTGGAATTCATTGAAATGGAAGAAGGCACCGGCGCACAGGCCGAAGCAGGCAAGACTGTCAGCGTGCATTACACGGGCAAGTTCCCGGATGGAAGAGTGTTCGATAGTTCCTACCAACGCGGGGCACCGCTCGAGTTCACGCTTGGCGAGGGGCGCGTCATCAAAGGCTGGGACGAGGGCATTGCCCTGATGAAGGTCGGCGGCACGGCGCGGCTGATCATCCCGCCGGAACTTGCGTATGGGGAACACGGCGCGGGCGACAGCATTCCCCCCAACGCGACTCTCATGTTCGATGTGGAACTGCTCGATGTGAAGTAGTGCCCTTGTCATTCGAGTGACGCCAAACGTTACAAGAAATGACACACATAAGAATCAAAAGGTCGGAACCATATGGTCCCGACCTTTTATTATTTCAACCAGGCTGTTGTCAATCGTCCATGTGTTTAATCATCGCATCACCAAATTCAGAACACTTGACCTTGGTGGCGCCGTCCATCAGGCGTTCGAAGTCATAGGTGACGGTCTTGGCCGCGACTGCACCGCGCATACCTTTGAGGATCAGGTCTGCGACCTCATGCCAACCCATGTAGCGGAACATCATCTCGCCGGACAGGATGACCGAACCCGGGTTGACCTTGTCGAGGTCGGCATATTTCGGAGCCGTGCCGTGGGTGGCCTCGAAGATGGCATGACCAGTGGTGTAGTTGATGTTGGCACCGGGGGCGATGCCCATGCCGCCGATCTGTGCTGCCAGCGCATCGGAGAGGTAGTCACCGTTCAGGTTCATGGTGGCCAGCACGTCAAACGATTTGGCGCGGGTGATGGTCTGCTGGAAGACGATGTCGGCGATGGTATCGCGGATGCGCAGCTTGGTCTTCCATTTGCCATCGCCGTGGGTATCCCAGAGGGCGAGCGCTTCCTTGACCTCTTCGATGATCTCCTGCTGTTTGTCAGGGGCCATCATCTCGAAACCGGGATCGATCATCCTGGCGTTCTCTTCCACGGACAGATCGGGATTGGCTTCCTTGTTGCCGAGGATCCAGGTCTCACGCTCGGTGACGATCTCGTTGCGGAATTCGCTTTTGGCGAGCTGGTAGCCCCAGTTACGGAAGGCCCCTTCGGTGAACTTCATGATGTTGCCCTTGTGGACCAGGCTGAGATCCCTGCGTCCGTTATCGAGCGCCCACTGGATGGCTGCGCGGACGAGGCGGGCGGTGCCTTCCTGTGAGACGGGTTTGATGCTGATGCCTGCCGTATCGGGGAAGCGGAATTTTTCATACTGCTCAGGGAATTTCTCTTTCAGCATGGCGATGAACTTTTTATTCTCTTCGGTACCCTGTTCAAATTCTGCGCC
>DATHRQ010000283.1:0-1961 GCA_035465095.1 Anaerolineales bacterium
GTCATTGAAAGGCTCCGGGAATTGCAAATCCCAAGTGTCATGGGCAACCACGACAACTACCTGCTCAATCCCGAACTGACCAAAAATCATATCCCGCGGCTGCGTGCAACGGAATTATGGTGCCTGGAACAATTGGCCACAGATGACCTTGATTTTCTGCGTTCCTTTCAACCCCAACTGAGTTTCAATCTCGACCCAAACACAACCCTGCTTTGCTATCATGGCTCGCCCCGCTCCTATGAGGAATTTTTGTACCCCAACACACCTGCCGAAACCCTGGATGAGATCTTTGGCGGGCAAACTGCCAAAGTGCTGATCGGTGGACATACACACGTGCAAATGGTGACCCAGCACTATGACATGACACTGATCAACCCGGGCAGCGTCGGCACGCCGTTCGAGCATCCTGCCAGTGGAATAGATCGACGCATCCATCGTCGCGCAGAATATGCGGTCGTTGATATGACAGACGGTGGACTAACGATTAACCTGCATCGACTACCGATCGATTTCGACCAATTGGCAGCAACCGCCCGTGCGAACGGCCTGCCCGATGTGGAAAATTGGCTGTCAACCTGGATACCCTAGTTTTATGCACCAAACAGTTCATAACTGCCAACCCTTACAAATCGCAAAGGAGCCAAAATGGACAAAACCTACAACGACCTCAAACGTGCACAGGATGAGGTCAGCGCCAGCTCGGCAGGCGGCGCGCCGTTTCTCATCGCCTATGGGTTGACATTCATCATTACCGGCATTCTGGCCTTCTACCTTCCGCGCGAGACATCGGCATTGATCGCCATGTTCCAGGGAGGCGCAGCGCTGCCGCTTGCATTCTGGCTGGAAAGCCGTATGGGCACAACCAGGATGTCAAACGAAAATCCCTTGAAATCCCTGTCGGCGCAGATGGCCATGTCTCAGGGGCTGGCGATTCCATTCCTGATCGTCGTATATAACATCGACCCGGGTCAGATCCCTGTGGTGATGGCTGGGTTGGGCGGGGTGCATTTTCTGCCGTATGCCTGGCTTCATCGTACAAATATCTATGCGATATTGGGCTTTGTTGTAGCTTTCGGCGCGTTTGCGCTGGTGTGGGTATTAAAGTCCGCGGCGTATGCCTACATTCTGCTCTTTGTGGGTGTCGTCTATTTAATTGCTGCGCCGCTGGTGTATCGTCACGCTAAGAATATTGTTGACCGGGCATAAAAATCTTCATATGGACGACTATCTTTCAGCCAATCGAAAACATTGGGATCGGTGGACAGACGAACACGAAAAATCCCCGTTCTACGACCTGGATGGATTCAAAGCCGGGAAAGACAGGTTACGCTCGATTGAACTCTCCGAGCTGGGTGATGTATCAGGCAAATCGTTATTACACTTGCAGTGTCACTTCGGGATGGACACGCTCGCCTGGGCCAGACGCGGTGCAGTGGTAACCGGTGCAGATCTGTCGGAAAAATCCATTGCTTTGGCAAAATCACTTAGTGAAGAATTGAATATCCCCGCGAAGTTTGTTTGCTCGGATATTTATCAACTGCCTGAAAATCTTTCAGGAGAGTTTGACATTGTCTTCACTTCGTAGGGGGTGCTTCACTGGCTGAGGGATTTGCCGCAATGGGCAAAGATCGTTGCCCACTTTCTTAAGTCGAACGGCATTTTCTATATTGTCGAAGATCATCCCACGTTTCGAATGTTCACTACAGAAGATGAGACAAAGGTAAAATTGGCGAATCCATATTTCCACACGAAGGAACCGGATCAGGTCGAGATGACAGGTTCATACGCTACCGACAACCAAGGAAATACAACATCCTTCCATATTTGGAATCATGGCATGGGCGAGATCCTTACGTCACTGATCGATGCCGGTCTGACCATCGAATTCCTGCACGAGTTTCCCTTCGCTGCACGCGCCAAATTCCCTTTCATGGAAAAGGGCGAAGACGGATGGTGGCGCT
>DATHRQ010000284.1:0-2006 GCA_035465095.1 Anaerolineales bacterium
GTGGCATGACCGCTCCGCTTCTTTCGGGCAGGGTGTCTTCGATATTGCCGTCAGAGCGGTGCGCGATCAGCAGGATGTCTTTCAGGTGGATCTGGAATACCCCGTCCGTATCGTAATCTACAATTCCTTTCAGGAATATGCCGAGTTCCAGGGGATCGCTCATGAATGGGTGGGCGGGCAGACCTATTCCGATTATGGGGTGACAGTGCAGATCGTGGAGAACTCCACCTATCAAAATTCATGGCTGCTGGATGTGATCCCGCATGAGATCTCGCATCTATATTTTGCCCAGGCCGCACATAACCCCACCGTGTCCATACCGACCTGGTTGAACGAGGGCGTGGCCCAATACAATGAGTATACTGACCATGTCTGGGAAGCCAACAATGTACGCAGCGCAGCCAAACGAGGCGAGCTGATCCCGCTTTCCCTGCTGGCAAATGGCTTTGGTGCATACAACGAAGAGCGCATCTACCTTGCCTATAACGAATCGTGGAGCGCTGTGAATTATTTCGCTGAGACCTATGGCGAGGCAAGCCTTGGCGTTTTGTTGGCAGCCTACAAACAGGGTAAGATGACGGATGAAGCCTTTTTGGCCGCGATCGGAAAGGATGCCGGTGCCTTCGAAACTGAATGGGCGCAATATCTGGGTGTGCCCGATGATTACGTGACGCCGACTCCCTGGGCGCTGCCGACCTTTCGCTCCGCGCCGACCATGTTTGTAAGAGGACAGACCGCAGCGACTCAGGAACCGACCGTTGAGCCTGTTTTCACGCCGACAGCCCTTCCCGACGACCCAACACCCAGCCAGACAAATTTCCCTTGTGTATCCTTTGCGCCGGCCTTGGCATTGGGACTTGGTGTGGTAATTTATAGACAAAAACGACAACCCAAATAAGCGAGGCAGATATGTGTAGAAGCATTAAAACATTACGAAACTTTGAAATCCCAGCCACCGAGGAGGAGATCCGTGCTGCAGCGTTGCAATATGTGAGAAAAGTGAGCGGTTATCGTAAACCGTCCAGAGTGAATGAGGCGGCGTTTGAGAAATCTGTTGACGAGGTAGCCGAAGCGACCAGGGTCCTATTGATAAATTTAAAAGCCAGCAGGGCATGAAAAGCGGTTTCATCGAGGTAAACAGCGCCAATCTTTATTATGAGATGGACGGCGAAGGAACGCCGCTCATCCTTAACCATGCCGGGCTAGCCGATGGCAGGATGTGGAACGCTCAATTCAATGAATTCGCCAGACAATATAAGACCGTGCGCTACGACAGGCGCGGGTTTGGAAAGTCAAAGATGGTGGCAGGGGATTATTCAGACCATGATGACCTGTATGCGTTGATGATGTCACTGAACATCGATCGGGCGATCCTTGTCGGATGTTCACAGGGCGCAAAATTAAGCATCGACTTCGCTCTTAAATACCCCGAAATGACAAGGGCCCTGGTTCTGGCAACGCCGGCATTGGGCGGATTTTTTTACGATGGCCCGCCGCCTGCGCAGATGGACCAATTAGAAAAAGCGGATAAAGACGGGGACCTTGACCTCATCAACGAACTTGAATTGCAAATCTGGGTGGATGGTCCGCACCGTAGGCCGGATCAGGTGGACCCAAAAGTGCGCGAACTCGTGCGGGATATGAACCGAATAGCTCTGGAGACGCCTGAAGATCTTGGGAATGAAATTCCTCTTGAACCTCCAGCTGTGAATCGGCTGTCAGAGATCAAAGGCCCGACACTGATTATTACGGGTGACCTGGATGCGCCTCCCAGCCTGGCAAGGGCGGATTTCCTTGCAAAGAATATCCCCCACGCCAAGAAAGTGACAATAAGCGGCACGGCCCATCTCCCGAATATGGAAAAGCCCGAGGAATTTAATGAGCATGTGTTATCGTTTTTAAAATCGATCCAAATGCAGATGGTGAGGGAATAAGACTGGAAACTTTCCAAAATAGAATAATGAAGTGGCATTTGGGTGGAGAGTTTAGAAAATTTAACGAAAAAG
>DATHRQ010000285.1:0-2942 GCA_035465095.1 Anaerolineales bacterium
AGTTGACGGATCAAAGCGATTCGCTCCGCATGCTGGTCGTGTGTGCCGTGCGAAAAGTTCATGCGGGCAACGTTCATGCCTGCGTTGATCAACGCCTCGAGCGTTTCACGGCTTTGGCTGGCGGGACCTATGGTCGCTACGATCTTTGCTTTACGTGTCATATAATTGATTACCTCAATAAAAAATCACATGCTTTAGGTATGCAATGGTAAAAGATACCCATTGCGGATGATAACACATCGTTCCGCGATGAGTCTCTATGCCCTGTTTAACGATTGGTTAATACTTTCGTGTCTATTTATCTATGATGGGTTATCGACTAAAGATAGTGCAGTTCTTTTGCGTGTTTTTCGAGATCAGCCCTGAAGTCGGGGTGGGCTATGTTGATCAGTTGGCGTGCGCGCTGACGGATGGTCTTTCCGTACAAGTCGGCCACACCATATTCGGTCACTACATAGCGGACGTGGTTGCGGCTGGTAACAACGCCCGCGCCTTCCCTGAGCATGGCAGCGATGCGAGTGACCAGCGTACCATCCTTTAGGGTTGTCGTGCTTGGCAGGGCGATGACCGGAACCCCTCCTTTGGAGCGGGATGCGCCATAAATAAAATCCAGTTGGCCGCCGACGCCGCTGTAAAGTTTCGGCCCGATGCTGTCGGCGCAGACCTGCCCGGTCAGGTCGACTTCGATGGCAGAGTTGATGGCGACCATGCGCTCGTTCTGCGCGATCACGAATGGATCGTTGACGTATTCCGTGCGGTGCAATTCGATCAGGGGGTTGTCATCCGCCCAGTTATAAAGCTGGCGGGTGCCCAGCATGAACCCGGCGATGATCTTGCCCGGGTGCAAGGTCTTATTGGCATTGGTCATCACGCCGGCATTGACAAGGTCGATCACGCCATCTGAGAATAATTCACTGTGGACGCCCAGATCCTTTTTGTGGTGCAGGTATTTCAGCACTGCGTCTGGAATCGCGCCGATACCCAACTGCATGGTCGCGCCGTCGGGGATCAGGTCTGCAACGAACCCGGCGATCTTTTCAACGACTTCTGAATTACCCTCCTCGCTCATGGGCATTTCGACGATGGGATAATCCACAGGGACGATGTAATTCAGCCGGCTGACGTGAATGAATGAATCGCCCAGCGTTCTTGGCATCTGCTGGTTGACTTCTGCGATGATGATCTTCGCCGATTCAGCCGGGGTCTTGGTCAGCCCGACTTCGACGCCCAGACTGCAGAATCCATGCTCGTCCGGCAGGGAAACGTGGATGATGGCAGCATCCAGTGGGAGCATACCGCGTTTGAATAGGAGCGGGAACTCGGAAAGGTGTACCGGCGTGAAATCGGCTCTTCCTTCCTGTACGGCCTTGCGGACGTTTTGGCTGATGAACAGCGTATTGACCCGCAAGTGACCTTCCATCTCAGGTTTGACGTAATCAGCGGGGCCGATCGTCAGCGCCTGGCAAACCTCCACATTTTCGAGGTTTGGGGCGAATTCGACCAAAGCGCCGAGAACCTTTTGGGGGACGGACACGTTGCCGGTGAGAAAGATGCGGTCACCCGATTTGATGGCCTGAACCGCATCCTGCGGCGAGACGATCCGCGATTGGTAGATACTATTCCAGTCCATTGCCGCCCTCCTCGAGCAGGGTCAGATGGACGAGTTTGCCGTCATGAGTATTAATTCCCTTTTCAAGCGCCGAGTCGGATTCGATGGCGGCGTCCATTCCGCGATTTGCCATCTCCAAAATATACGGCATGGAGGCGTTGACAAAGGCATGCGTGGCTGTTCGCGCGACAACGCTTGGCATGTTGGGAACACAATAATGGATGACGCCCTCATCCACATAGGTGGGCAGTTCATGAGTCGTCGGGCGCGATGTTTCAAAACAACCGCCCTGGTCGATGCTGACATCGATGATCACCGAGCGCGGTTTCATCTTTTGCACCATCTTCCGTGTAACGACGATCGGAGAACGCTGTCCGCTGACAAGCACGGCACCCACCATAACATCTGCATAGCTGGCGGCTTTTTCGATGTTGCGCGGGGTCGAGATCATAGTGACAATGCCCGGGTATCTCTCGTGCAATCGCTGCAAACCGGCCAGGTCGTTGCTGATGACCGCCACGTGCGCGCCCAAGCCAAGAAATGCGTTCGTAGCATATTCGCCGACCACGCCGCTGCCCAGGATCACCACCTCGGCAGGGGGCACGCCCGGAACGCCTCCGAGCAGGATTCCTTTGCCACCGCGATTGGCTTGCAAAAAGCGTGCCGCGATGGTGGCAGACATGCTCCCGCCGACTTCGCTGAACGGACGCAGGACCGGCAGTGAGTGGTCTGGCAGTTCTATCTGTTCATATGCAATGGATGTGATCTTGTTTTTCAAGAGGATATCCACTTTATCGCGGCGCGATGAGGCCAGGTGTAATAAGCCGGCCACAGCCGTGCCGGGACGCAGCCACTCCAGCTCCTCTTTGGTGGGACGCGCCACCTTGAGCAGAAAATCTGCCCGCCCGAAAACCTCATCTGACGAATAGGATATGCGTGCACCAGCGGCCTCATATTCCGAGTCGTTGAATCCCGCTCCGACCCCCGCATCATGCTCGACGTAAACCAGGTGCCCGTTCTGGGTCAGCATCTCCACCCCGGCCGGTGACAGCCCTACCCGAAATTCGTAAGGACGTATTTCCCTGGGAATTCCAATATTCATTAATAACCTCCCCCTCACCCCCAACTCCTCTCCCACTGGGACGTGTGCCCGACAGGGTAGAGAGGGTAGGGTGAGGGCAATCTATTCCATATTCAATACATCGCGAATGGACGGCAGTGCCCAATCGATGGTCTCTTTATCGATCACCAGCGGAGGCGCAAAACGGATAATGTTGTCATGCGTTTCCTTCGCAAGGATACCCTTCTCCTGCAATGCCTCGCAGAAACGCCG
>DATHRQ010000286.1:0-10811 GCA_035465095.1 Anaerolineales bacterium
CAGTATTTTGTAGATGGTCGTGACGCTCACCTTCATCTGGTACTCTTTCTGCAGGAAGTACTGGATCTTCTGGCCACAACATTGATGGTGTTTTTCGCGCAATGTCCAGATACGGCGTTTGAGAACAGCATCACTTTTTCGCTTTTGGCGAGAACCTTTCTTGGCTTGTTGGTAATATTCCAGATACGCTTCCAGGCTGCCATACTGTTCAATTGCTTGCGCCCAACGGATCACAGTTCTGCGCGATACTTGCAGTCGCTCGGCAATACGTACCTTGGTTATGCCTTGCTCCAGCAGTTCATGGGCTAGTACGATCTTTGTCATCTGTCTCATCTCCACAGTTTCTCATGGAGTGTGACATTTTAAAGTTTAATACTGCGACTCCTTGACACGCTTTCTCTCAAAAAGGTATAATCTTTTCAATCATTAAATTAATTATCTGAACTCATTTTTTTTGCTTATGGGGAGGAAAGCAATACATGCCTTGATTGAAGAATCAGGTATACGATCTGTCGCAAACTCGTTTGCACGCTCACCTAACCCGTAAAAGGAACAGACACGTGACCCAATCAAGCAATTTCAAACTAATAATTCTCAACGGTCAAAACCCCACAGCTTCGGAAGAGTATGAGCTTGTCCAGCAGGAGGTCGCTATTGGCCGCGAGGATACCAACGATGTGACGATTTCGTCTCAGGGTGTATCACGCAAACATGCCAAATTGACCCGTGAAGGCGATGGTTATCTTATTGAGGATCTGGGGAGCAGCAACGGAACGTATGTCAACAGTCAGAAAGTGACCAGTCGTCGACTTCTGCGGGGCGGAGATCAGATCCGTCTTGGGAAGGCGGTTACCCTGGTTTATGAAGCGCCGAAAGCAACGGTTTCTGAACCGGCAGATGAGGCCCCTGTTGACCCTGCGGCGACGGTGGCGCACCCGATTTCCGATGAGGCTGCCAGCGTTATGGCAACTTCGATCGGCGAGGAACCTCTGCCGGCGCAGTTTGATGCGGGTCCGCCTGAGCTGCTGGTTGCCATCGCGGGGGAGGATCCAAAGACCTACAAATTGACAAGTCAGGCGCTGACGATCGGCCGCGCAGACGGAAACGATATCGTCGTTCCGTCGCAGATCGTTTCGGGGAATCACGCGCGTCTCGAAAAAACGGACGGCGGATATAAAGTGACGACGCTGCCGGAAGCCAAGAACCCGATCCTGTTCGAGGGGCGTCCCTTGGAAGGCTCGCGTGTTTTGCGGCATGGAGATATTCTCAGGATTGGCAGTCTTGACCCTGGTTTGATGGTCTCGATGACCTACAATGACCCCAGGCAGGCAACGCAGGAGATCGAACAGGATATTGTCTTCGGCGAGAATACGCTGATCCAGATCGGGCGCGATACCAGCAACGATGTGGTACTGGCTTCTCCGAATGTATCTCGTTTCCATGCGCAGGTGGAGAGGGTCGGGCAGCGTTATCGCGTGGAAGACCTGCGTAGTTCCAATGGGACATTTGTCAACGGCGAACGGATTGAGGGATCGGTGTGGCTCAAGCCGGAAGATTCGATCCGCATCGGCCAATATCGTTTTGTCATGGGCCAGGATCAGCTTGCCCAATTCGACGAGAGCAAGGGCCTGCGCGTTGACGCGATCAATTTGAATAAATGGGTGCGTAAAGATCTCAATATCCTTCAGAATATTTCGGTTTCCTTTAAACCCAGAGAATTCATTGTTGTCGTTGGGCAAAGCGGCGGGGGAAAATCGACATTTGTGGATGCTGTTGCCGGGTATCGTCCAGCCACGCCTCCCTCGCGCGTCCTTGTCAACGACATAGATATTTATGAGAATTTCGATTCCATCCGCAACGACATCGGGTTTGTTCCGCAAAAGGATATCATTCATATGGAACTGACCGTCTATCAGGCATTGGATTACGCTGCGCAGCTGCGCATGCCAGCTGATATGACGGACGCGGAAAGACACGAACGCGTGATGGAAGTGCTTGAGGATCTTGATATTACCCATCGTAAAGATGTCCAAGTTAGCGGCCTGAGCGGCGGACAACAGAAACGCGTCTCCATTGGCGTCGAACTGTTGACCAAACCTGGGCTGTTCTTCCTCGATGAACCGACTTCCGGTCTCGACCCCGGCACGGAAACCGCACTGATGCAGTTGATGCGCCGCCTCGCTGATCAGGGACGCACAATTGTGTTGGTCACACATGCCACCAAGAACGTCATGCTGGGCGACAAGGTCATCTTCCTGGCTCGCGGCGGATACCTGGCCTGGTTCGGTCCCCCGGAAGAAGCCCTGGAATACTTCGACCAATACCGCACAGACCGCGAACGCCGGGCTGGCAAGATCGAGTTCGACGAGATCTACGCCATCCTTGACAACCCAGAGTACGGCACAGCGGAAGACTGGGCGCAGAAATATCGTGAAAGCGCAGCATATCAGAAATATGTTGCCGCACCGCTCGGTGACAAGATGTCTCCCAGTCAGGTGCCCACAGTCCCGCAGTCTGAGAAACCGGCTCGAGCGACCAGCGGCCCGGGCACCAAACAAGTTTCTGCCTTAAGACAATTCATGATCCTCTCTGCCCGCAACATAAAAATCCTGACGCGCGACCGATTCGGTTTGATCCTGATGCTGGCCACCGCACCGCTTGTGAGTCTGTTGGATCTGGTCCTGTCTGCAGTCATGGGGCGCAATCCATTCAGCTTCCAGGAGGGTGACATGGCGCAGGTCATGATCACTCTCTTCCTGCTGACGATCTATGGCGTCATGGTGGGCGGTATTTCGCAGATGCGGGAGATCGTCAAAGAGGGTGAAATATATAAACGCGAACGCTTGGTCAACCTGAAGATACTGCCTTATGTGCTATCGAAAATATGGGTTGCAGCCCTGCTGGCCTTATTCCAGGCCATTATTTATACGGGCGTACACTATCTGGCTTTTAACATGCCGGGCGGTGCGGCGGAATTCTTCCAGATCTATATCACAATGACCCTCGCGACCCTGGCGGGCATGATGTTGGGCTTGTTCGCATCCGCGCTGGCGCCGAACAGCAGTTCTGCGCCCTTGTTGGTGATCATCCTGATGCTGCCGCAGATCGTGTTGGGCGGTGCGCTGATTCCGCTGCCGGGATTTGTCAGTGCGCCCACATCAACCCGATGGGCGTTCGAAGCGTTGATGAGCATTACCGGTCCCGGCTCTGATGTTGCCGCAGATAGCTGCTGGCAATTGCCGGAGGATGTACGCGCATCCATGACAATCGACGACAAAGTGACCGCTGGCTGCAATTGCATGGGTCCGAATATGCTCAAAGAGGAAAACTGCAATCACCCTGGACTTGGCAAATTTTACATCCCCGCTGTCGATGGCCCTCCACCCGTGGAGCCGGAGCCGCTTGGCGACCCTCCGCCTGAGCCGGTCATACCTGAGCGTCCTGTTGAACCGACAGATCAATCTGACACGGTGGCCATGGCTGAGTTCTTCACTGCGCTTCAGGAGTGGGAGGTACAGGCGACCGCGGTTCAAGAGGATTACAAGCGCCAGATCGAGGATTTTCAAATACGGGCGAAAATATACGAAGCCGAAAAGATCGCCTATGAAACTGCCCGCGTGGAACTACAGGTGGCAGTTGCACCGGCCGAAGGTATCGTGGGCAATTTCTACAACGGGGCAGGATTCGCGTACGTCAACAAAGAGGACAACGCAGCATATTGGGCCAAGCTCACACGGGCATGGCTGGTGCAGTCTTTCATCATATTGATTTTATTTGGAGCGATTCTGTTTCTGCAAAAACGGAAAGATGTGACGTAAGCATGAAAAATAATTTTCGATTGATCATCAGCTTGTTTGTAGTCATGGGCCTGATAAGCGCCTGCGGTTCAGGCAGTGATACGGTGCAACAAAACACCCTCGAAGCGATCAGCGATGCGGTTCGTCAGACTGCCACTGCCAAGGCAGCACTCGAACAGAACCCAAATGCCGCCATCGAGACCGCGCATGCCCTGGCAACTGCCCGGGAGCAATCTGTTGCAGCCACACAATCGGCTGGATCTGCACTAAGCGATGAAGCCATGGCTGCAACTGCAGCGGCTGAGGCCCCTATTCTGGCAGAATTGCCTAGGTATGGTGTCGATCCAACCGCCGGTAGAGTAGGTTGGATTCATCCCCCTGAAACATTGGAAGTTCAAGGCTTCATGGATTTTGATTACGTCAACCACTTCCTTGCCACCATTGCGCAGGATTTTGTGATTTCGGCTGATATCACCTGGGATGCGATCGGCAGTGAATCGAGCTGCGGGTTTGCCATTCGCTCGGATGGCAATGAACAAGCCATGGATACATACCTGGCAACCATATCACGGGTCGCCAGCGGATATTTCATATTCCTTACCATTGCAAAAGGGGAGCCTGTCACGGGGCAGGTTCTTTATGCCAAAAACAGCGACCCGGCATTCAACTGGCAAAACGGTGCCACGAATACTCTGACCGTGGTCGGGCGTGGAGATCATTTCTGGGTGTATACCAACGGCACATTGATCGGTGAAGTTGACCCCAGCGCCCCTCCGCAGCTGGCGCTTCCGCCGAAACCTGAAGCACCGGCAGACACGTCGAATGTGGAAGCGATGGCCCAATATGCGATAGAGTTGGCAAATTATGATGCTGAGGTGGCGCAGGTCACGGCGGAATATCGTGCCAGACAGCAGGCTCTTGCGAATGCCGATACCGTCTTTGACCGCGGCTTTATGGCGTTGGTCGCTTTGAGCCGTGCAGGGAAAAAAGCCACCTGTCAGTTCGATAATGCCTGGCTGTGGTTGATAGAATGACCAATAGGTTGTAATATAAAGTAATCTTTCAAGCTTCTGGAGCAGATAATGGCTACATCTAAATGGATCGGAAAAAAACTAAGCAACCGCTATCTCATAGAAGATATGCTGGGGCAGGGAGGTATGTCAGCGGTATATAAGGCATCCGATCCCAACCTGAAGCGGGTGGTGGCGATCAAGATGATCCATACACACCTGTCTGACGACCCAAATTTTGTGCAGCGCTTTGAAGAGGAAGCCTCGTCTGTGGCCCAACTACGACACCCCGGTATTATTCAGGTATTTGATTTCAACAAGGACGACGATATTTATTACATGGTGTTGGAATTTGTCCCCGGCGAAACATTTCAGGAACACCTCAGGCGGCTGAACAAGGAAGGCAGGCGGTTATCGGGAAATAAGGTAGCGGAATATATGGCTGGCATCTGTGATGCGGTCGATTACGCACACCAGCGCGGAATGATCCATCGCGATATTAAACCCGCCAACTTGATGTTGAGCACACAGGGGCAGGCCATCCTGATGGATTTTGGCATTGCCAAGATCGTGGGCGGCCAAAGCCATACGGCCACCGGAGCCGTGGTCGGTACGGCCATGTATATGTCGCCGGAACAGATTCGCGGGGAAAGCCCCGATCGGCGCTCGGACATCTACTCTTTGGGCGTGACCCTCTTTGAAATGGTGGGCGGTCAGCCGCCCTTCCAGGCTGATTCAGCCATGACGTTGATGATGATGCACGTCAATGATCCGGTACCGGATGTTAAAGAACTTAACCCTGACGTGCCGAATGGCCTGGTGGCGGTAATCAACAAGGCACTGGCAAAAGACCCCAAGGACAGGTATCAGACTGCCGGTGAAATGGCTGCTGATCTGCGGAACATTATGGGTGGTACACAAATGGCCACCTCGGTTGACGTACCTGCCCCTGCAGCGACCATGCTGGAGGAAGTACCGCCAACGCCCGAACCCGATGCAACAGCACTCGAGCAGCCTCCCGCGGTTCCGCAGGGAACAGTCGTGGAAAGTGAATCCATTCCGCCATCGGGAGATAAAACAGATGTCGGCGGAACGGTCATTGAAAGTACGGCGGTAAAACCCGAGCCACTGCCCCAGGCTTCAAGCGGAGCACCGCCAGACAAAAGATCCGGGTTGCCTCTGCCGGTCATTCTGGGCGGATTAGGCGGTCTGGCAATATTGATCATTGCAGGAATATTTTTATGTTCGCGCGGCGGGGGCGAGAACGCCCCAACTGAAGAGCCGCCTGTGGCCATTATCGATACGGCCGCTCCCACCATTACAACGGCACCGACAAATACAGAAGTTGTGCCGCCCACTATGACCCCGACAGAGACGGCGGTTCCACCCACACCCACGCCTGATACACCCTATGTCGTCATTACGGAAATTGGTGTTGAGAATAACGTCTATGTGGTGGATTTTGAAATGCATAATTCACCGTCCGATCTGCACGTTCATATGTTCTTCGACACGGTCCCGCCGGACCAGGCCGGGTCGCCGGGCGCGGGTCCTTGGAAGTTGGTCGGGAATGCATATGGACCGTCTCCATTTACGGGATACACCGTGGCCAATCGTCCGCCAAATGCAACCCAGATGTGTGCACTGATTGCCAATCCCAACCATTCGGTGCAGCCCAGAAGCGGAAATTGTGTGGATCTGCCATAAGCCTGGAGAAAATATAAAATTTCCAAAACATCGCCGTCATGAAAACGGCGATGTTTTTTGTCGATTATCCTTGCGTAATAGGATTTTGTTTTGCAACATTTCTCCTGTTTCTACGTAAGGATAAGTGTGATGGCGCTTTTCGTGTTTCAATAAATATTGAAAGGAGAGAAGAATGGAAAGCAATCGTTCGAATGCCGGTCCGTTGATCGGCGGCACATTGTTGATCATCTTCGGGCTTCTGGCTCTGGCAGGCCGGTTCTTCCGTGGTGTGGATTGGGGCTCTCTGTGGCCCTTTATTATCATAGGGATCGGTGTGTTGTTTTTCGCAGCCATGTTCGCAGGAGGCAAAAGGACTGCTGGTTTTGCCATCCCTGGCAGCATTGTCGGCGGCATTGGGTTGGTCTTGCTGTACCAAAACATCGCACAACACTGGGAATCCATGGCCTATTTCTGGACGTTTATCATCTTTTTCGTAGGCGCAGGTATCTACATCATGGGATGGTATGGCGGCGATGCCGGTCAGAAGAGATCGGGCGCCGGTGTGATGAAGATCGGGTTGATCCTGTTTGTTATCTTTGGCACGTTCTTTGAGATGATCTTCTCATCGTTCAATAACCTGTTGTTCCCGATTTTGCTCATCCTGCTGGGCTCCTACATCATTTTGAGCCGTTATGGCCTGTTCAGTGGGAAAAGGGATGATTCAATAGAATCCGTTCCCCCTGAGAATTGATCCGATTTTATAAGAAAGAAGGAGTTTCATGTCTAAACCCAGATCATTATTCGGTCCGTTGTTGCTTATTGCGGTTGGAGCCATCTGGCTTCTGACCAAGTCTGGAAGCGTTCCCTCAGCCAATCTTTGGGCATTGGCTTACGTCTGGCCGTACATCCTTATTGCTGCGGGCATCGGCCTGATCCTGCGCTCGTATTGGAAGTACACCAATCTTCTGATGGATGTGATCATTGTCGGAGGCGTGGTGCTGGCGATCCTGTTTGCGCCTGCGTTGGGATGGGACAATCCATCTGCGACGATGTTTTCGTTCGACGGAAATGGATTTGCCGGACCCAGGGAACCCGGTTCCGGCAATGTGATCACTGAAATGCGCGACGTAGAGGAATTCCATGCCATCGAGGTGGATTACCCGGCCCAGGTCGTTGTGACGCAGGGTTCGCCGATTTCGGTCGAGGTCGAAGCGGATGATAACTTTTTGCCGGGCCTGCAAACCCGGGTCCGCGATGGGACGCTTGAGATCTTCTACGATGTGGATGACGGGGCACGGGTGAACCCGTCGAAGGGTGTCAGAATCGTGATCGTCGTTGAGGAACTGGATGATATCCGTCTCGACAGTGCGGGCGATCTTAGACTCGAAGGCGTCGAATCGGATGAACTAAGCGTCTCAGTAAGCGGCGCCGGTAATTTGGCACTTGTGGATGTCGAGGTAGGGCAGCTCTCAGTTAGCCTGAGCGGTGCCGGCAATATGGTTGCCTCTGGTGCGGCGGACGACTTCCAGCTAAGTCTGAGCGGGTTTGGCAGTTTCAACGGCAAGGATCTGCATACCAGGACTGCCGATGTCGAACTGAGCGGTGCAGGCAGCGCCACCGTTTGGGTGGATGATGAACTGGATGCCCAGATATCGGGCGCCGGCTCGATCAACTACTATGGTTCGCCGGATGTGACCAAACAGGTCAGCGGCGTTGGCAGTGTCAGCCGTTCAGGCGATAAATAATCGTCCATCTGTTTGAATAGCAAAGCCTTCCCCATGTTTGACAGGGAAGGCTTTTTTTTGTTTAATTGAAATTATTCTCGCAGGAGGCTGGCGACCTGTGCTACACTCGGTATTGTGGCGGATAGCCGTACAGATCGTAATTAAACGTAAAGTTATTTGTTAGATAACCAGGAAAAGAGTACACATGTTTCGTATTTTTAAGCGCAGGCAGAACAAATTTCAGAGTTTGATAGAGCAGCAGGCAGCTCATGCCTATGAAGGGATGGAACTGCTCGTTAAATATCTCGAAACACCCAGCAAAGAGATCGCTGATGAATTGGCGCTCAAGGAAAAGGAGGCTGATGAGGTCCGCCGCATCCTGATCGACGAACTGAACCGTACCTTCATCACACCGTTCGACCGCGAAGATATTTTTTCACTTTCGCGCTCCATCGATGACGTGGTGGATTATGCCGATACGACTGTCAGTGAGATGTCTATATTGAATGTGGAACCCACAAAATATATGCAAAGGATCGCCTCGCTGCTCAAGGACGCGGCGTATGAGATCAACCATGCCGTGATCCGCCTGCCCGATCACCCAAAGGTTGCCATCGATCATGCCCAGCGTGCCAAGGCATTGGAGAACCGCGTCGAAAGCGTATACCGTGAAGCGGTTGCCGACCTTTTCAGCGGACCTGAGGACGTGCATCATATCGTGGAAATGTTGAAAATGCGTGAGGTGTATCGTCATCTTTCGAATGCTGCCGACCGCGGGGACGAGGCGGCGAACGTCATCGCCGACATTGTCGTAAAGAAGACCTGATGGGATTCCTGTCTTCCATGCCCAACGAGTTGATGTTCGTTGTTGGGCTGGCGCTGTTCTTCGAGTTCCTGAATGGCATGCGCGATGCAAGCAATATCGTGGCAACCATGATCTATTCGCGGGCCTTCCATCCGCGCGCGGCGTTGATCATCACGGCCATCGCCGAATTTATCGGCCCGTTCCTGTTCGGTGTTGTCGTGGCAAGGACCATCGGCGGCGGGATTGTCGATTCACAGTTGCTGACCTTGAATACCATAGCCGCCTGCCTGCTGGGCGCGATCATTTGGAACCTGATCACCTGGTTCTTCGGATTGCCCAGCAGTTCCTCTCATGCGCTGATCGGCGGTCTGATCGGCGCGATCATCATCAGCGCGGGCATGACAGCGCTGCAATGGGGCGGGCTGAACAAGGTGATTCTGGGATTGCTCCTTTCGCCGCTCTTTGGATTTATAGTCGGATTTTTCCTGTTGCGATTTATCTATTTTCTGGCACGGAACGCTTCACCCCGCATCAATACCCTTTTCAAACGCGGACAGATCGTCACAGCGGTCGGGCTGGGGCTTGGGCATGGCACCAACCATACGCAAAAGATCATGGGCGTCATCATGCTTAGTCTGTCGATCGGGGGGGCGGTCGATGATTTTTCTGTTCCGTTTTGGGTGATCGTTTCGACGGCCGCGGCGCTTGCCATCGGTACCGCCATCGGCGGCTGGCGATTGATCCGAACCCTGGGCGGCAAGTTCTACAAAGTACGCCCGGTGCACAGTTTTGCCGCCCAGATGACCTCCGCTGCCGTGATCGTTGGGGCGTCATTGACTGGCGCGCCGGTCAGCACCACGCAGGTGGTCAGTTCCGCCATTGTGGGCGTGGGTTCCTCGGAGCGCTTGAGTAAAGTCCGTTGGGGCGTGATGCGCGATATCGCCCTGGCATGGATCGTGACGATTCCCGCCAGCGCACTTCTCTCTGCGGGGATATATTGGCTGCTTCAGAGTTTAGGGACTTTGAGATAATGGAATTCTATCGCAAGGAGTATTTGCCTTATATCAACTAGATAACTAAGAAGTGACTGTCAGCTTAAAGCTGACAGTCACTTTGTTTTATGGCTCTGTTCCTAATTCTTTCAATATTTCCTGTATATTTTCGCCAATCTCAGGCAAACCAGCATCCACATCATTCTCCCGGAGAGGATGGAGGTAATTATTAAAATCTTGGTAGGGGCACAGCGCATCGAATAACGGTGTTGACGATCAGTAGTCTCGCTGTTTCCCTACGAAAAATATATCAAACCAAATGATGCATTTTCGCGGGCAGTTCTTTGCCTAGGTATGTTTCCATCCTGCGCGACAGTTCAGCCACCTTCCTGATATCCACGCTGGTTTGGATGCCCATTTCGTGCAGCATGTTGACAGTGTCTTCCGTGGCGATGTTGCCCTTGGCAGATTCAATGAAAGGACAGCCGCCCAGCCCTCCGAAGGACGTATCGAATACGGTGATGCCTGCCTGCAATGCGGAGAGCAGGTTTGCGAGTCCCAGCCCACGGGTGTCGTGGAGATGCAGCACAACGGGCACGCTGCCTGCCAGCGGGAGTATTTGCTGCACGATCTCGCGGATCAATTGCGGGTTGCCAAGCCCGGCCGAATCGGACAGAGATAACTCGTCGATGCCCATTTCCAAAAATCTGCGCGACATCGCAATCACTTTGCCTGGGTCGACCCTGCCCTCAAAGGCGCACCCGAAGGCCACCTGCACGCCTGCACGCACCAGCATT
>DATHRQ010000287.1:0-9163 GCA_035465095.1 Anaerolineales bacterium
CTCTTTTAGCTTTCCCTGAAATTTTTTGATCTTTGGAAGATCGGCGATAATCTGCTCTACTTCTTTTTCCCATGCTTTGTTGGAGGGAAATACGCTTTCAGCATTCCACGTGAATTTTTTATTCATCTTACTTCTGGGCTGTACTTTTTTTGCCATTATCAATACCTCTCTGGATGTATGCCCGCTGCATTCTTAACGGACGGTTGATTCTGTGCCGCTAGATTTTACCATCCTGATAATATTTCCCTCTCCTAAAAGGAGAGGGTCGCGAAGCACGCTACAGGCGATTAGGGGTGAGTTCAACGCGGCAGTGAAAAACATATCCTGGCGCCAGTTCCCGATCCCGTTGAACCTGTTGATGCATCTGCCCACATGCGCCCCCCGTGTGCTTCGACGACGGCACGCGCAAGGTAAAGGCCCAACCCGGCGCCCTTTGTATGTTTCACGGCTGTGGTCGAACGATAGAAACGGTCAAAGATATGCGGCAGGTCGTTGGCCTCGATACCGGGTCCTTCATCAGATACACAGATGATTACCTGTTCAGGACGTGATTGTCCACTGATCTTGATCTCTCCACTGGGGGCATATTTGAGTGCATTGGAAACGAGATTTGCAATGACCTGTTCGACGCGTGTTTCATCCGCAAGGATCACCGGGAAATTATCAGGGAAGTCTGCCGAGATGGTGTGTTCCTTTGATTGTGGGCCAAACCGCTCCACAATACGATTTGATAACGTGGAAAGTGAGACGTCTGCCCGATTAAGACGCAAGCCTCCCGCCTCCAGCCTGGACGCATCCAAAAGATCGTCGATCATTTTGCTGAGACGGTCGGCTTCCTCCTCGATGACCGACAATGAATCGCTGACCGTGGTTTTGTCCCATTTGGCGTCATCGCGCGCCAGCGTGGATGCATATCCTTTGATCAAGGCCACAGGTGTGCGAAGTTCGTGGCTCACGATCGAAATGAACGTGGACTTGATCTCATCCGCCGTGCGGAAATGGGTAATGTCACGTACCGATACGACGATCTTAAGCAGCTTTCCGTCCTCTGCCAGCATGGGCGCATACGTTACCCCGACTGGGAGCGAGGGAGGCACAGGCCTTTCCAAGTCACCTTCCACGTACAATGTGGCGGTTGGCGTGAGCGGCCATCCATCCGCTTCCGCTTTCTCGAGGGTTTTACCTTTTGGGCTTCCTGACCATTGAATGATCTCTTCGTGGTTTTTTCCAATGATTTGCGCTCTTGGCTTACCAAATAATTTCTCAAAAGAAATATTGCATCGCTCGATGGTGTGATCTGCATTGAGGATCAAGATGCCATCCGCTGCAGAATCGAGGAGAGCATCCAGCCTTTGCTTTTCGTAGGATACCTGTCCATACAGGCGCGCGTTGAATACTGCGATCGCAGCCTGGTCTGCAAAGGATTGGAGCAAAACGCGATCGTTATTTGTGAATAGATCGGGATAGTTACGAAAGATAAATATAACCCCGATGACCTGTCCGTGTGCGGCGAGGGGCAGGGCGGTGCCGTTGAGGAGTCCCATGCTTGCGGTATAGGTCAACTCTTTCAACATGCGATTTAATTCATCCACATCCAGTTCACGGACGTTTTCCTCCGCCAACAGTGGAGTCAAATAGCGCAAAAAAGCCGGAGCAATCCCGTGGGCGGTGACGACGCGCCAGCCGTCCTGTTCCTTGAGTGCGATGAGGCCGGCTTGTCCTGCAAGCATTTCAATCGAAATCTTCAAAATACGCGTAAGAAGTTTTTCCTGGTCAAGTTCCTGCGTGAGGGCGCGTGAAATCTCAAGTAGGTAGTCGCGTTGTCGAACGCGGAAATCGGGAAGCATGGGGAGATTTTATCACTGCGGTGTATGCAAAGTATAAGAAGATTTTGAGGCTGCTCTTAATGTAAGGCTATTTGATAAATGGAAAAATATATGTGCACATTTTGGTCTGTAACCTTTTGGTATTGCTTTTAGTCCTGTTTGTGCCTTACAATAATGTAAAGTTTTAGCGCCTATCTCTTTTGTTTGTTTTACGGTTGCTCTCAACAACTAAATCTTAACAAAGTTATGAATTATCCCCTTTGAAGGAGAAGTTTTATGAAAACAATATTATTTCGATCGGTTGTACTCATTTCTTTAATGTCAATTCTTGTGACCCCGGCTTTTGCTCATACGCAAGCCAATCCACTCGTGGTTGATCTATTGGCTGGGCAGCATGAAGTTGCAGGGAGCATCAAAGTTTGGGATGATGGCGCTTCCTTGTATGTTTTGTATGAGACAACTGGACCCTGGTGCCTGACAGAAACTCATTTGGCAATCGCTTCCTCTTTGGGCGGGATACCGCAAGCAAATGGAAATCCAATGCCGGGTCAATTCCCTTATAAAAACTCTCACGGATGTAATACAAATTATCTTTACAAGGTCCCATTGGATAAAAACGCATGTGAACTCTATGTCGCTGCCCATGCTGTAGTAAAGCGACCGGGGTCAACAGAAACCGCCTGGGGAAACGGTTTTGATTTCCCGGGCAAGAATTGGGCGACCTATTTCACCTATAAAACTGAGGCATGCAGTGTCACGCCGTCGCCTACATGGACTCCCACAAGCATACCTACCAATACATCTACAGGTGTTCCTCCCACTGCTACCCCCACCAATACTCCAACAGACACGTCGCCTACAAATACGCCAACGAATACAGCTACCAGTACACCAACAGACACATCGCCTACCAACACGCCAACAAATACAGCTACCAACACACCCACTGGCACGTCGCCCACCAACACGCCAACGAATACGCCGACACCGACGAGCCCGCCTTCGACCTGTGAGCCGGTGGTGGTGGCGGCGGACTTTTCGCGGGTTGCAGTAGGCCAGTCAGTGGAAGGGATGGGAGTGGTGGCTTCCAACCTGAACATTGACGCCGCGAATACCGCGATCAAGATTCTTACCAATACCGATCCCATGATGTACGTATCCAGTCTTGGTGGAGTAAGAATAAAGAACGGTTACCTGGCAGCCGGCGGCGGATTTAGTTCTACGGCCAAGGAATCAGGTGAGCCACACCTATACACCTTTACGTTTGCATCCGGGGTCTCGGTCAACAACCTGTCACTGCGCATGTTGGACTTTGGCGACATTAACCCATCACTGACAACAGATCATCTTGTTACGATGACCTCCTATGACGTAAATGATGCCGTCGTTTCCAGTCAACAGCTGAGCTACACGACTTTGGCAGAGCTTTTCCCGCAGAGTTCGAATATATATGGAAATTTGCAGGTCAATGGTGATGCATCTGCACCTTTGGGGCAGCCTGGCAAGTGGATGTGGAGCGTTTCCGGTGATGGGATCACCAAGGTTGTACTGGAATTTGGAGTTGGGCATGATCCAAATATCGGCTTCGACACCCTCTCCTACTCCATAGATTGCGATACCGAAACAAATCAGTCGGAATTAGGTTTTCGACTGATGTCCGATCAGCAGCATGTACGCCGAGCAGTGGACTGACCATCTGATCGACCATCTACCAAAAAGATAGGCTTTGAAATAATACCGGCTTCCGTCATTTGACGGAAGCCGGTATTTGTTTAATTTTGTCAGACGCTTACCTAAGCCCCAGCTCCCTTTCGCCCATAGCGATCACTTTTTCAAAGATATCGAGCGCTTCGTCGATCTCCTGCTTTGTGATGGACAAGGGTGGTGCGAGGCGGGTTACGGACTTGCCGCACCCGAGCAATAACAACCCGTGTTCAAACGCAGACCTTTCGACAAAATCACGCAGCTGGGCATTTGGTTCCTTGGTGCCTTTATCTTTTACGAACTCAACCCCGATCATCAAGCCTTTGCCGCGTACATCGCCAATGGAGGTGTGGCGGGACTGAATTTCGGCCATGGCATCAAGCGTATATTGACCGACTTCCACCGCATTTTCGAGGTATTGTTCTTCGAGCAGTTCGATCGTTGCAAGCGAGGCCGCGGTGGCAATGGGATTGCCGCCGTAGGTGTTGCCATGCACGCCTTTTGGCCAGGTCATGATCGATTCGCGTGCAATGCAGGCGCCGAGTGGTAAACCGGAGGCTATGCCCTTGGCCGATGTAAAGATATCCGGTTCCACGCCCCAGTGCTCGATGGCCCACCACTTGCCGGTGCGGCCCATGCCGCTCTGTACCTCGTCTGCAATCAGCAGGATGCCGTATTTATCACACAACTTTCGCAGAGCCGGGAAGAAACCGTCCGGCGGAACGATGTATCCGCCTTCGCCTTGAATGGGTTCCACCAGCACGCCGGCGATCTCGTCTCCGGGTACATTATGATTAAAAACCTGCTCTTCGATGAATCTGACGATCGTCTCTCCATAATCTTCACCTGGCCTGCGTTCTAATATGGGGCGATATGGATCCGGGAAGGGCACATGCGTCACACCCGGCATCAGGGGATAAAAGCCGCGGTGGTACCGCGGCTTGCTGGCGGTAAAAGCGACCGATCCCATGGTGCGCCCGTGGAAGGCGCCGAAGAAGCCAATAAAGTTATGACGCTTGGTTTGATATTTCGCCAGTTTGATGGCGGACTCAACTGCTTCGGTTCCCGAGTTGGTCAAAAATGTTTTTGCGCTTTCCTCAAACGGCGCGATCTCGTCCATTTTTTCGCTCAGGCGGATCCAGTTCTCGTGATAGAAATCCGACGAAATGTGCAGGAATTTTTCCGCGGACTCCTGTACAGCTTTTACCACTTTGGGGTGGGCATGCCCTGTTGCCGCAACCGCGATACCGCCCATCATATCAATGTAACGGTTGCCGTCGGGGTCCCATACTTCAACACCTTTCCCGTGATCCATTACGAACGGATATCCACGCGGGTAGGACGACGAGACGACTTTCTCATCCCGCTCGATCATTGCCAAAGCCTTTGGACCTGGCACATTTAATTTGTTCATATATATTCCTTGCTTGTTCAATAGGGATTATTCGTTTCGTAGCGCAGGACGCGCCACGCGGCTCTTTCCAAGCCGAAGATTGCTTCTATCCGAAGAGCCTAAACCAGATCCCTGTCCGCTGTCCACCACTTTGTTCCGATCCATAAAGGCGACAAGCACCTGATCGTCTTTTTTGTATTCATTATTATTGACCGCCCTTCATTCGTGCCAGGGCGAGCGCGCCCAATAAACCTGCATTGTCACCTAATGCTGCCTTAGTTATGACAAGATCATCCAGGTAGTGCGGATGAAATACATGTTTTCGCAGACTTTCTTCGAATGGCTTGAATAGCAGGTCGCCGACTTGTGATACGCCGCCCCCGAATATCAAAATGGATGGATCGAAGATGGCAAGGAAGTTTGCAACGGCGATCCCGAGGTAGCGGCCTGCGCGGCTAAAGGCTGAGATCGCAAGCGAATCACCGGTCAGCGCCGCTTCGGCTACTTTTGCGGCAACCAGTTTCGGGTGGATTTGAAGCGACGATTTTTTTCCAGCCTTAAGTTGTTCTTCGACGTACCTTACGATGGATGGCCCCGATGAGAATGATTCGACATGTCCGGGCTGGCCGCATCCGCAGAGTGGGCCGTCTGGGTCGATCAGCATATGACCGAGTTCCCCGCCCATGCCGCGGTAACCTTGAAGCAGTTGATTGTTGCTGATCACGCCGCCACCGATGCCCGTGCTGATGGTCAGATAGACGAGATCGCGATGTCCTTTGCCGGCGCCGTATTTCCCCTCCGCAAGCCCGGCCATGTTGGCATCGTTATCGAGATGGACGGGCACGTCGAATTGTTTTGTGAGTTTTGCGGCAAGGGGAAAATTGTTCCATTCGGGAATATTGGGCGTATCGAGAATAACACCGGTATGAGGATCAAGCGGACCCGGGGCGGCGATGCCAATTGCAGAAACCTGCCCTTCCTGCCAAACTAATTTTATGGCTTCCACCAGACGGTCATACACGCCCGATTTTTGTGCCCATGACTTGGCTTTGTGATGTGCAACAGGGGCGATGCTGTCCGCTTCGTAAGCGGCAACGCGGATGTGTGTCCCGCCGATGTCTGCGGCTATGGTGAGAGTCATGGCGGCTATTATAACCGAGCTACCTGGGTCGTGTTCCGAGTTCGCTGGGCCATTTTGCAATTGCAATATTGGCGAATTGACTTCTTATCCCCTCCCTGCTACACTCCTCGATTATGAATGGATTTCGCATTTTAAACAGGCTGCGTAAGTTGGGCCGCTGGTTCGCGCCCGGCCTGGGCGTCAAACGCTGGTTGTTTCTTGTGCTGGCCGGCGTTACGCTATTGGGTGTTGGTTTGGCGATATCTCTGCTTGAACTGTACCGCACAGACACCACAAATCAATCCTTGTTGACAATTCTTTCCTATGCATCTCTACGCTTCCTTCCGCGGGCAGTGCGTGTGTTGATCTTTGGGGGACTCGGCGTTGGGATGATCGCAGTCGGGTTATGGAATCTCAACCGGGCATTGATGCTGCCTTTTTTGCGGAGAGGCCGCCCGCTTGTGGATGTACTTGCGCATTATCGGCGCCGCGAACGCGGACCGCGCATCGTCACGATCGGCGGCGGGCATGGCCTGGCCACGCTCCTCCGCGGACTGAAGGTTTACACGCGCAATTTGACTGCGGTTGTTACTGTGGCTGATGACGGTGGGTCGTCTGGGAGATTGCGGGAGAGTCACGGCATTCTTCCACCAGGCGATATACGGAATTGCCTGGCTGCCCTTTCCAACGATGAGCAGATGCTTACACAGTTGTTTCAATACCGCTTTAGCGGCGAGGGCGGGTTGGATGGACATTCCTTTGGCAACCTTTTTATTACCGCATTGGCGGATATCTCTGGTAGTTTTGAAGGCGCCATTGCAGAATCGGGTAAGGTGTTATCCGTGAGTGGACGTGTGCTTCCGTCCACGCTGCATGATGTGAAACTGGTTGCAGATATGCAGCTACCCAATTCGCTGAATCAGGTTCGGGTGGAGGGAGAGAGCCGCATCCCTCAAATGGTGGGCAGGGTCAACCGGGTATGGCTCGAGCCGAACGATGCGCCGGCCTATCCGCCGGTCATCAGGGCTTTGCTTAGGGCGGACATGATCGTGGTCGGACCGGGCAGTTTGTACACGAGTCTCCTGCCGAATTTGCTTGTGCACGATCTTCTGGGTGCGATCCAGGCCAGCCGCGCGGTGAAGGTGTATGTCAGCAACATTGCCACCCAGGCGGGTGAGACGGATTTTTATTCATGCCACGACCATGTACAGGCTTTGGAAGATCATGTGGGCGCACGTCTCTTCGATGTGGTATTGTGCAACGATGATTATGAGGGACAGTTGAATCCTGATTCCCAGTGGGTGCGCGCCGATGATAAAACGATGGAGGATTCGCGTGTGCGGTACGATAATCTGGTGGACGATCGACATCCATGGCGGCATGATTCGAATAAATTGGCTGCTACCCTGATCGAAATTCTCGACGAATATACGGAGCCGTTGACATAATAGTGACATTCGTCGTTATATATTCAAGTAGGGCTCTGTGATAAAATCGATTTAATAATTGTAATTAACTCTTTGGAGGCAAAAAAATGACAGTAAAAATTGGTATCAATGGTTTTGGGCGGATCGGGCGTCTCGTTTTCCGCACGATCAAACAGCGGGTTGCTGATCAGATTGAGGTTGTGGCGGTCAATGATCTGTTCGATGCGAAGATAAACGCACATCTGCTCAAATATGATTCGACATACGGGCAATACCCCGGCACGGTGGAGGTGAAAGATGGCAACATTGTGGTGGACGGCAAAACCATTAAGGTGTTCGCCGAAAGAGAGCCGGCCGCGATAGACTGGAAGGGTGAGGGCGTCGATATTGTGATCGAGTCCACGGGCTTCTTCAGGAATGCGGAACAGGCCAAGGCACATATCGAATCGGGCGGTGCGAAGAAAGTTATCATCTCTGCGCCGGCCAAGAACGAAGATATCACGATTGTGCTGGGCGTGAACGGTGATCAATATGATAATGCCAAGCACCATATCATCTCCAATGCATCCTGCACCACCAACGGGCTTGCTCCGGTTGCGAAGGTGCTCAACGACAAGTTCGGCATTGACAAGGGCTTTTTGACGACGGTTCATGCCTACACCAACTCACAGAAACTCCAGGATGTTGGTGCAAAGGATTTGCGCGATGCGCGCGCTGCGGCCGAGAACATTGTCCCGTCACCGACGGGTGCGGCCAAGGCCGTTGGGCTGGTCATTCCCGAATTGCAGGGCAAATTTACCGGCATGGCATTCCGCGTGCCGACCCCCACCGTCTCTGTGGTTGACTTCACGGCCACATTGAATAAGGAAGCCACTGCGGACGAGATTCGCGAAGCCATGCTCGAATATGCCAACGGCTCCATGAAAGGCATCCTCGATGTTACCGATGAACCGCTTGTCTCCTCCGACTTCCGCGGCACAGAGTTCTCATCTGTGTTTAGCGCCGTGGATACTATTGTTCTTGGCAATATGATCAAGGTCGTGGCCTGGTACGACAACGAATGGGGATACGCCAGCCGCACAGCCGATCTCGCGGCGAAGGTCGCGAAGGCTCTCTAATTCCGTAGGTCACGCTTCAAGCGTGGCCTACTTGTTTTGAATCATGAACAAAAAAACCGTAAAAGATATCGATCTTAAGAACAAGCGTGTTCTTATGCGCGTGGATTTTAACGTTCCCATGCAGGACGGCAAGGTCACTGACGATAAACGCATTCGTGCGGCACTGCCGACCATTCGCTATGTTCTTGACCAGGGTGCATCCCTGATTTTGATGAGTCATTTGGGACGACCCAAAGGCGAACCGGACCCTGCCTTCAGCCTGCGTGCCGCTTCCGAGGTGTTGTCCACGCTGATAGATCGTCCCGTCAAAATGGCGCCCGATAGTGTCGGCGCGGAAGTCGAAGCGATGGCGAAGGAACTTCAACCCGGTGAAGTATTGATGCTGGAGAACACGCGCTTCCACGCGGGGGAGCAGAAAAATGATCCAGCCTTGGCAAAGCAATTGGCGGCGCTGGCAGACGTCTATGTGAATGACGCGTTTGGTTCGGCGCATCGTGCGCATGCCTCCACTGAGGGCGTTGCGAAATTTCTGCCGGCCGTCTCCGGCTTCCTGATGGAAAAGGAGCTTGAATATC
>DATHRQ010000288.1:0-2735 GCA_035465095.1 Anaerolineales bacterium
CGAATCCCATCTGGATCGGTTTCGCCATCCCCATGATGTCAAAGCCGATGACACCGTGATAAAAATCAATGGCCTCATCAACATCCCGTACATGTAAATGGACATGTCCCATACGGGCATCTTTGGTGATGGGCGTATCCAATTTATCATCTTCATTCAAATGACTGAATAATGCATCCACATCCAACGGTTCGCGTCCGTTGCTGGGTGAGCCGTCTGCACGGCGCGCACTGAAGGTTTCGCCGTCAAAAAACCATTCGCCGTCCTCAGGCGATTCGCAATACAGTTCGATACCATTACCCTCAAGATCGTCAAGGTAGGTGGCCTTGGTCATAATGTGGTCGGTGGGAGAGTTGGGAATCTTCAGGGCAAACAGGCGTGCCATTGCCCTCGCCAGTTCGCGTCGATTTGGGTACACCACAGCGAAGTGATACAGCCCCGTCACGCCGCGATATTTTTTCAAATTCGGCTTTTCTTCCAAATGAAGAAGTTCCCTTTCACCTGTTCCAAGCGTGGCTTGGTCCCCTTCACGGGTGTGGAGCACAAATCCCAGCGCTTGTTGATAGAACGCGAGTTGATTTTCCATGTTGGCAACTGTCAAGGAAACAGGACCAACTTTGGTATCGGGATGAATCGAAAAGTCAGATTTTGTTTTCGCTTGTGATTGTTCCATATCGGTTAGACAACGGATGCACTGGCTGTCTTTCCTGTTTAGACCTCCGAGTTTTTGAAAAACTCGGAGGTCTGCTTTTTACTGCCCCAGCGCCGCCGCAGTAAACGGAACTCGGAAAGGCTGGCACCAGATCACAACCGATTGGAATTGGCTCAGATCCACATCATCGGGAATATCGTAATTCTGGTCGCCGATGTTGCCCTTGAGTTCGCCGAGATCAACAGAACCTGGAATTTCCACTCCGACCGAATCTGGCACGGGATCGATGGGCACGAGATATACATGCAGGTCGGGGCCGTTATCCACCTCAAAATCTTGCAGACGCAGGATACGCGATCCGTCTGCCAGTTGATAGACGAGAGCCTGCCCTGCGCCGATGTGGGCTATATCATAGAAAGACCCCTGCGCCAGCACAGACATTTCACCAGCAGGCATTGTTTCCTCCATCATTTTGTCGGGTTCAGCCATGGCAGTCGCCATTGCTGTAGTCGGTTCTGCCTCGGGCATGGATGCCTCTGTCGAAGCAGAAACAGGCGCGGTGGGGAATGATTCGTTCACCTCTTCATTGATCCATAAAGGTGAAAGCAAATACCACCCAACAGGAATTCCGATGGCCAATCCAATAATAAATACGAGGATAATTACGCTTTTGCGGTTCATTTTCTCTCCTTGGTGTGTTGTCTCTTGATGTTCCTCCACTTTTTGATATTACAGGAAATTGATTACGAAAGGATTAACTTATTTTGCACACACTGGCAGGGGCGACCCGCCCAGCAGAAATAAAGTCACTTTGCCGTAATTGACGGGTCGCCCTTGCGTTTGTCAGTTTGACAGGCAGATTATCTCGGTTATAATTCAGCCACTGAATTTTGAATTTACAATGTATTGAATATGGAATCAAACAACGAACAACTCCGCGAGCATACCCTGCTCGAACAAATTGAAAACGACCCGGATGTAAATCAATCCACACTTGCTACCCAATTGGGTGTGGCAGTCGGCACGGTTAACTGGCATCTCAAACGTCTTATTGCTAAAGGCTATGTCAAAGCCAAGCGTGCAGAACGAAAGAAGCTGCGCTATATCATCACGCCTGAAGGTATCGCTTTGCGCGCCCGCCTGGCTGTGGATTATGTGGAAAAATCATTCTCAATTTACCGCAAAACCCGTCAACGTGTGAAGGATCATCTGGCAAAGGTGCAGGAGGCCGGTTACGACCGCGTCCGCATTCTTGGCAAAGGCGACGTGGTCGATATCTGCCGCCTGACCTGCATCGAACAGGGTATCGAAGTTGTTACGGACAAGGATGTCCCTGTCCTACAGGTGGATGGATTCAAAGTGAAGTTGCAGATGGAGGGCTCTACATGACGGACCGCCACATCCTGATCACGGGAGGCGCGGGATACATCGGTTCACTCCTGACCTCGGAACTGCTGCGCCTTAATGACCGTGTCACCGTCCTGGACTCTCTGCTCTTCGGCGGCGAATCGCTGGTGCCTTTCCTGCACCATCCCAAATTCCACTTCGTCAAAGCGGATGTGACCAACCCGCGCGCGATCAAAGACTCCCTAAAGTATGACTGGCAGAAGCCCGATGCGATCGTTCATCTTGCAGCCATTGTTGGATTTCCTGCCTGTCAGGCCGTCGGTGAGCAGGTAGCGTGGAAGTACAACGTCGAAGCCACACAAATGGCGTTCGAGCAGGCATCAGAATTAGAGGTGGACAGATTCGTGTTTGCATCCACCTACAGCAATTATGGTATGTCGGAAAACGGAAAACCGGTGACTGAGGAGTCTCCGCTAAATCCGCAGTCGTTATATGCAGAGACCAAGATCGCGGCTGAAGAATATTTGCTTGCGCAGAAGGATGCGCCCTGTGCGCCGTTATTATTTCGCTTTGCGACTTTGTATGGCCTGTCTCCGCGCACGCGCTTCGACCTGATCGTCAATCAGTTTGTGTTGGAAGCCTTCACAAAACGTCAATTGATCATATATCAACGCGGATACTCGCGTTCATTTGTGCATATTCGCGACACAGTACGCGGCGTGATCCTGGGGCTGGA
>DATHRQ010000289.1:0-3238 GCA_035465095.1 Anaerolineales bacterium
TCAACACCGGTCAATGCAAGGACATCTGCACGAGCGATGCCTACTAATAATAACGAAGCGGAGTCTGTGTCCACAGCGGCGACTCAAAAGAAACCAGCTTTAACAGGACTTGGCATTGGTGTTGTTGTGGCAGTTTTGCTTGCAATTGCAGGTATTGGATATAGCATACTATCAAAGGGTGGGAATAACAAAAATCCGGCAGCCGAGGTACCGGCCGTCGAAAATCCAGTTAATGAATCGACAACCGTAGAAACTCCTACTGAACACTTTGACATTGGTTCAACAATGAAAGGTGATGATGGCATGACACTGGTATATGTGCCTGCAGGTAAATTTAATATGGGCAATGAGTATGGAGAGATCAATGAACAACCGGTTCATGAGGTTGATTTAGATGCTTTCTGGATCGATCAGACTGAAGTGACTAATAAAATGTATTCAAATTGCGTTGCAGCCGAGATGTGTATCCTGCCAGGAATTGTTGGCTCTCAAAGTCGACTAAGTTATTATGGAAACCCTCAATATGACAATTATCCCGTCATTTACGTAACGTGGGAGTTTGCCAATACTTATTGTAAATGGGCAGGAAGAAGGTTGCCGACTGAGGCGGAGTGGGAAAAAGCCGCGCGTGGCACCGATGAGCGTACCTATCCCTGGGGTAAAAGTATTGATGAAACCCTTGCCAATTACGGCGAAAATATCGGTGACACTACCATGGTAGGTAATTATGTAGACGGCGCCAGCCCGTACGACGCTTTTGATATGGCAGGCAACGTTGCGGAATGGACCAACGACTGGTTTGGCCCAGCCTATTATGAAAATTCACCAGTTCTGAACCCCCCGGGTCCCGTTTCAGGAAATTTGAGAGTAGTGCGAGGCGGTTCGTGGCTCAGCAGCGATTACAGTACGCGTTCTGCCTTTCGCAGTATGGCAGAGCCTGGAAGTTCATCCGACAGAATCGGCTTCCGTTGTGTCCTGTCAGTCCCTTAGTTTAAGGGGTCAGGCTAGATTTCATAGAAGTAAAATTCCAAGTTCTTGAAAAACTTGGAGTTTTTTATAAACAGTTTCCGAGGTCTATATTTTTCTTACGCCTGCATCCTGACAAGATTTCCCAAAAACTCCGCTAGCGCTTGCATGAACTGGGCGGCTTGACCAAAGGGGTACAATGTCAAGTCTGTCGCTGATGCGGTGGTTAACCGACATGGTGGCTTTGACGCGATAGCGGACAAGACGGGTTTGACATAAAAAGTAGGTCACGTTTGAAACGTGACCTACAATGTTTCTTACACCAACATCCTGACGGGGTTTTCCAGAAACTCTGCCAGTTTCTGCATAAACTGCGCGGCTTCGGCACCGTCGCTGACGCGGTGGTCGACGGAGATGGTGGCTTTCATGCGCCAGCCAGGTTTGATCTCGCCGTCCTCGACCACCGGCACCTGGCGCGCCGAGCCAACCGCAATGATCGCCGCTTCGGGTGGGTTGATGATCGCGGAAAAGTTTTCCACATCAAACATACCCATATTAGAGATCGAAAATGTCGAGCCTTCGATGTCGCCGGGCTTGACCTTGCCTTCACGGGCGCGCGCGACCTTTTGCTTGATATCACCGGAGATACCACGCAATAATTGCTGATCGGAGTTCTTGTTGACGACGTTCAATAAGCCGCCTTCCACAGCAACGGCAATACCAATATTGATATTGCCGTGACGGATGACCTTGTCGCCGCCAAAGGAGGCGTTTAAGTTCGGGAATTCACGCAGGGCGAGCGCAACGGCTTTGATGATGAAATCGTTGACCGAGAGCTTTTCGTCGTCGGGCAGATACTCGTTGGCCTGTTTGCGCATTGCCATGACCGCGTCCATTTTGTATTCGTGGGTCACGTAAAAATGCGGGACGCTGGTCTTGGATTCGGTCATGCGGCGGGCAATCGCCTGACGCAGTTTGGTCAACTGGACGGTTTCATCTTCACGTGAGACGACTGTCGATACCGCTGATGGAGCAGACGGTTTCCCGGCCGCGGGTCCGCTTTCGAGTGCGGCTTCCACGTCCTTCTTGACGATGCGTCCGCCGGGGCCGCTGCCCTGCAGGTTGGCGAGGTCGATATTTTTATCGCTCGCCATTTTCTTCGCCAGGGGCGAAGCCTTGATGCGGTCAGAGCTGTCAGAGGGAGTTGATGCTTGTTGAGCAGAGGCAGGTTCCGAACTGGGTTCTGAAGCGGGCTTCTCCTCCTCCTTTTTCTCTTCCGACTTCTTCTCTGATTTTTCAGGAGCCGCTGCAGGTGCTTCGACCTCTTCGCCCTCCTCTCCAACGACCGCGATCGGCGCATTGACGGGAACCACGTCACCCTGATCGACGATGAACTGCAGGACAACACCGCTGGCCGGCGATTCAACCTCGACGGTGGCCTTATCGGTTTCGATCTCGGCCAGCACATCGCCCTTATCGATGTTTTCGCCGACCTGCTTTACCCAGCGCACCAACACGCCTTCTGCCATATCGAAGCCGAGTTTGGGCATATTGATTGTTTCAGCCATTATTTCAAGACCTCCTTTACCGCCGCAACGATATCGTCGACCTGTGGCAGCGCCGCCTGTTCGAGTGTGCGGTTGTAGGGAAGCGGAACTTCCTTTTGTGCCACGCGGACGATGGGCGCATCGACGTAATCGAACGCCTGCTCATACAGGCGGCTGGCGATCTCGCTGCCAACGCCGTACGATTTCCAGCCTTCTTCGACGACCACGGCGCGGTTTGTTTTCTTGAACGATTCGATCACGGGACCCATATCGAGCGGACGCAGTGTACGCAGATCGACGATTTCCACCTCGATGCCTTCCTCGGCCAGTTCGTCTGCGGCCTTCATGGATAGTTCGAATCCTTTGCAGTAGGTGGCGATGGTCACGTCACTGCCCTCGCGCTGTACTTTTGATTCGCCGATGGGGATCGTGTATTCTTCTTCGGGGACTTCGCCGCGCACCTGATACATGGTGGCGTGTTCGATGAAAAGGATCGGGTCATCCGACCGAATGGCTGATTTGAGCAATCCTTTGGCATCTTCCGGCGTCCCGGGCGATACGACCTTCAGGCCGGGAAAGTGTGCAAAAATGGCATCGGGGGTCTGTGAGTGAGTGGCGCCCAACTGACGGCCTCCGCCGCCGACCGCACGGATCACCATCGGGACTTTGAACTGTCCGCCGAACATGTAATGCAGCTTGGGCGCCTGGTTGACGATGTAGTCCAT
>DATHRQ010000290.1:0-3626 GCA_035465095.1 Anaerolineales bacterium
AGACGGACAGGTGTACCTGGCGCGAATGTTGACCTATTTGGATGGAATACCGATGGGAAAAGTGAAACGTCATTCCCTCGAATTGATGTTCGATCTGGGGCGCAAATTGGGCATGTTGGATGAATCTTTACAAAGCTTTGACCACCCTGCATTGCATCGCGATTTTGAGTGGGATCTTGCAAACGGGTTGAATGTCATTAGGGAAAATGCAGATTCGATTGACGATGAGGGCTTCCGTGAATTGGTGAAGACATTCGGGAAAAAAATTGAAAGCCGTACATTACCGCAGTTACCTACCCTAAGAAAAAGCACGATCTATAACGACGCGAATGAATACAATATTTTGCTGGGCGGCGGGGAGGATATTTTCTCACAGAATCAATCGGTAACAGGCTTTATTGACCTTGGCGATGTGATGTTTGGTTATACGGTGGGCGATCTTGCCATCGCCATCGCGTATGCCATTTTGGATAAGCCGCAGCCGTTGTCCGTCGCAGCGGAGATCGTAAAGGGCTATCATTCCGCATTTCCCTTGACCGAGGGTGAAATTTCTGTTTTGTTCGATCTTGTTGCTCTGCGAATGTGTATCAGTGCGTGCGTCACATCAAAGCAGCAAAAGAGCCAGCCAGACAATGAATATCTTGTGATCAGCCAGCTTCCCATTCGCAATACGCTGCCAAAGTGGCTGGATATTCATCCGCGATTTGCGGAAGCGGTTTTCTGCTATGCTTGCGGACTCGTCCCTTTCGCTTCATCGCCTCATACTGTCAACTGGTTGCGCGAACGGACATCTTCCTTCGCTCCGATATTGCCCATCGTTTCTCCATTGGTATTAGACTTAAGCGTTGGAAGCCCGTTGCTGCACGGCGATGTGAACGAGAACGCAGAACCCAAATTGACATGCAGAATTAATGGGTTGATGGAGAAGGCAGGCACAAAAGTTGGCATCGGACAATACGACGAAGCGCGTTATATCTACACATCGCCTGCGTTCAAAACGGGAGACGGCCCAACCGACGAAACGCGGACTGTCCATCTTGGTATCGACTTGTTTGCCGAGCCAGGCACGCCTATCCATGCGCCGTTGGATGGGAAGGTAGTTGCGTTTAACGATAATGACGCTCAGCAGGATTATGGCCCTGTGATCGTGTTCGAACATGTAATGGATGATGGAGATTCGTTCTTTACGCTCTACGGGCATTTGAGCCGCGAATCACTTGACGGTTTGAAAGTGGGGAAGAAGATCGGAAAAGGGGAAAAATTCGCCGAGATCGGCGCGGCAGAGGTGAACGGCGGCTGGACTCCGCACTTGCATTTTCAAGTGATGGTCGATCTGTTGGAATTAGGCTGTGATTTTCCAGGTGTGGCGCAGCCCAGTCAGCGGGAGGTGTGGTTGAGTCTGTGTCCTGACCCGAATCTGATCCTCGGCATTCCAGAAGAGGTGTTCCCGGAGCGCCCGCCATCAAAAGCAAAGACTTTGTCCGCGCGGCGCGAACGCTTGGGAGGAAACCTGAGCATCGCCTATCGCTCTCCTATAAAGATCGTGCGCGGATGGATGCAGTATCTATTTGATGATGAAGGGCGTAAGTACATTGATGCTTACAACAATGTGGCGCATGTTGGTCATTGCCACCCCAAAGTAATAGAAGCAGCACATCAACAGATCAGTGTGTTGAATACCAATACGCGCTATCTGCACGACAACATCAATCGCTATGCGGAAAGATTGACATCATTGATGCCTGAAGGACTGGACGTATGTTATTTTGTCAGTTCAGCCAGCGAAGCCAATGAACTGGCTCTGCGGCTCGCGCGTGCGTATACAAAACAAAAAGACATGATCGTGTTGGAAGCTGCCTATCACGGCAATACAACATCGCTGATCGACATCAGCCCGTATAAGCATAACGGTCCTGGCGGGACGGGTGCACCTGATTGGGTACATACCGTCCCGATCCCTGATGTGTTTCGCGGCGAATACAAAGTGGACGATCCGCAGGCAGGCGCGAAGTATGCGGCGCATGTGAAACAGGCTATCGATGAACTGCAGGCCCGCGGCCGCGGAATGGCTGGTTTTATCGCCGAGTCCCTGCCTAGTGTCGGCGGGCAGATCGTTTTCCCTGAAGGATATCTTGCTGATGTTTATCGATATGTGCGCGAGGCGGGGGGCGTGTGCATTGCCGATGAGGTGCAGACAGGCTTCGGCCGCATCGGAACGCATCTGTGGGGTTTCGAGCTGCAAAACGTAGTCCCTGATATTGTCGTGCTGGGCAAGCCGATCGGTAACGGACATCCGCTGGCGGTTGTGGTCACGCGGCGTGAGATCGCGGAGGCGTTCGACAACGGCATGGAGTTCTTCGCAACCTACGGCGGTAATCCTGTGGCGTGCGCGGTCGGGCTGGCGGTGCTGGATGTTTTGCAGGAGGACGATCTGCAAAACAATGCCCTGCGCGTGGGGAATCAGTTGCTGGATGGGTTGAAATCCTTTGTTGGAAAATACAATATGGTCGCAGATGCCAGAGGCGCGGGGCTTTTCCTAGGCGTGGAGATGGTTCGCGATCCTGCCACGCTCGAACCTGCTCCGTCGGAAGCGGCCTTTATCGCCGAACGATTGCGCGAACACGGAATCCTGCTCGGCACGGATGGGCCCCATCACAACGTCGTCAAGATCCGCCCGCCGATGCCGTTCAACGAGTCGGATGCAGATTTCCTGCTCGAAACGCTTGAAAAAATATTAACGGAAAGTTTTTAAGATATTGGATATAAGATTGGGAAATGTCGTAGTATATTCTTTCGTCTTGACTTTATATAGACCAGTCGTTATAATTTCGTGACCAGATTAAGAAAGAGAAAAATATTATGTCTACTGCACGCGAACAGATTTTGCAAACTACCTGCAATTTGCTGGAAAAACAGGGTTATCACGGCACAGGATTGAATGAAGTTATCAAGGAGAGCGGATCGCCCAAGGGCTCGCTATATTATTATTTCCCTGATGGGAAGGAACAGATCGCAGCTGAGGCGGTTATCCAGTCTGGGAATGAAACGGCGGAACGGATCCGCGCGGGGTTGGCGGAAAGGGCCAGCGCATCCGAGGCGGTGTATGATTTTGTGCTCAAGATCGCGGACAATGTCGAACTCTCGGGGTATGCGGCAGGCAGCCCGTTGACAGCGGTGGCGATGGAAACGGCAACCCAGTCTGAACGCATCAATCTGGCGTGCCGGGAAGCGTATGGCATGCTGCAGGCCGCATTTAACGAGAAACTGGTTGCGAGCGGGTTTACACAAGAGAAATCCGACGAATTGGCGACGTTTATTGTCGCCTCCATCGAAGGCGGCATTATTTTGAGCCGTACAACTCATTCGGCAGATCCGCTGCGTTTGGTGGCCGAGCAGTTGAAGGTTTTACTGACTTTATAGATTTTGAGATTGCTTCGGGCGGCGCTTCGACTAAGATAGCCTCCGCTCAGCGCGGAACCGCCACTCGCAAAGACAGTAGGAGAAAAATGCACATTACCGTTTATCACGACACTGTTTGACCATTCTGCCGCATCGGAAAGCGGCATCTGCAGCGGTCGCTGCAGGATTGGCAGGGCGAACCTGTCACAGTTGAATACAAACCGTTT
>DATHRQ010000291.1:0-2231 GCA_035465095.1 Anaerolineales bacterium
TATCGGTTGCATCAGATCCCCATTCCCTATAAACGTTACTCGCATATCGACCTGCTGCATCTCGCCCGCAGGTTATGGCGTGACCGCCTCGAATCGCGCACGCTGAAAGCGCTCGAGGAGCATGTGCTGGGGTTTACACGTTCGAGCGAGGAAGTGCCGGGCTACGAGGTGCCTTGGCTGTATTTCGATTACCTGCGCAGCGGCGATGCGCGTCCGTTGGGAGGCGTGTTCTATCACAACGCCATGGACGTGGTCGCCATGGCAGCGCTGCTGGCCCACATGAACGATATGCTGGAAAGTCCGCATGGCGGCAAGGTGGAACACGGACTCGATTTTGTGGCGCTTGGAAAGTTGTTCGAGGATCTCGGCCATTGGGACGATGCGGGCCGTTTGTTCGAGCGTGGACTCGAGTTGGGGTTGGACGAATCAGATTTCGGGTTGGCGGTGAAGCGTTTATCCATCCTGCAGAAAAGACGCGGGGATATGGGCGAAGCCGTCCGCTTGTGGAAAGATGCGACGGAGCAGGGTCATCTGTATGCCTTCGTCGAATTGGCAAAATATTACGAACATAAGGAACGAAACTTAAAGTCCGCGCTCGAATGGACGGAGTCTGCCATACAATGCCTGCAAAAGGCCGACATGCCCGGCTATGTGCGGGCACATTGGGCCGATGAACTCGAACATCGGATGAAGCGCTTAAATCGCAAAGCGGGTTTATAATTACTTACACCAGAACAGTTCGGAGGAAAAATGGACATATCAGTTTCGCAGGCAGAAGGCAGAGTTCCCGTCACGATCATTAAACTTGAGGGTGAACTGGACGGACAAACGTATCAGGACCTGATCACCAAAGCCAGGGAGGCACACCAAGGCGGCGCGCGCGATTTTCTGATCGACATGAGCGACCTGACCTACGTGAGCAGTGCCGGATTGGTGGCTTTGCACACAGTTGCCCTGCTGTCCCGCGGCGAGGCATTGCCGGATGCCGATGCCGGCTGGTCGGCGATCCGCTCGGTTGGAAACGCAGGTAATAGCGGTGTTCAGGAACACGTCAAGCTGGTGAACCCGAGCGAGGAGGTGCAGAGCGTTTTGGATATGGTCGGCTTTAGCGCTGCATTTGAGATATTCAGCGATCTCGATGAAGCCATCAAATCCTTCTGATGGAGAAGGCGATGCAGGCGGTTTCTGTGTCGCTTTTTAATTTAACAGAGGAGACGGTATGAAACGCAATGTCGGTAATCTTGTCATCATCGCTCTGGTCGTATTGACGGTCGTCGTCTGGATCGTTTTCCCGCCTGTGAACGACGGGCGCGACAAGTTCATGCGTCAATACGTTGGCGAGATCATCGGTTCGATCAATATCGTGTTGCTGGCCTGTTCGCTGGTCATTGCCGCGCGGCCCAAATGGGCGGAACCCTACTTCGGCGGGCTGGACAAGATGTATATGACGCACCGCCACACGTCCACCGCCGCGCTGCTGCTGATCTTCGTCCACGTGCTGACCGTCCCCATTTCCCTGACCGGCTGGGCGCTCGGCAACTACCTGGCCGTGGTCGCCTTCATCGGCATTGTATCGATCGCACTGGTCAGCCTCTCGCCGCGCATCCCGTTCCTGAACCGCATTACAGGCGGCACATACGAAGGCTGGAAAAATCTCAAAAAATACATCGGCATCTTTTTCATTCTGGGTTTCATCCACTCGCTGACCATTCCGGACCCGCTCGACGCGTTCATTGCGATCAACTATGTGCAGATCTTTTTCATAATCGGCGCTGCCGCATATCTTTATACGGAAGTCTTCGGCCGTTTCTTCAAAAAATATATTCCCCATACCGTGGAGGCGGTCGATCATCCCAACAGCATCACCACAGAAGTGGTATTGCGCCTCACAGGCGACCCGATCAAAAAGCAGCGTGCCGGACAGTTCATCTTCGTGCGCTTCCCGAATTCCCCGACCCTGAACGAGTCACATCCGTTCACCATTTCCAGCGCGCCTGATGAGGACGTATTGCGGCTGACCATCAAGGCCAGCGGCGACTTCACCCGCGCCCTGATCACCGACCTCAAACCCGGCATGGATGCCACCATCGAAGGCCCGTATGGCATGTTCGATTACACGACCGCCGGCAATAAACAGATCTGGATCGCAGGCGGCATCGGTCTTACGCCCTTTCTTTCGTTCGTCCGTGACATGGACGGGACTCTGGATCACGACATCGATTTCTACTACA
>DATHRQ010000292.1:0-10820 GCA_035465095.1 Anaerolineales bacterium
TTGATGAGGGCGCACATTGGCAAGGGTCATGGGTTTATGTGTATCACCAACGAACATCTGCCTGCCTTTTTTCATGCGCTCAGGGAAATCGGTATGCAGGTCCATGATGATCTCCCCTTTCAATCCATGCGGACGCCGCAGAAACCCCACGCTCAAATAAAGAGGCCCGCCATCTGGCGAGCCTGTGTTTTTCTTATCAGCCATTATTCTGGCTCAACCACATCCAGGGTGGCGTGCTTGCCTTCTTTTTCAGCCGCCACCCGTAAAAGCGCACGAATGGAGTTGGCAACTTTCCCGCCCTTGCCGATCACCCGTCCCATATCATCTTTCGAGACGCTCAATTCCAGCCGGCGGCGATTGCCGCCTCCCATTTCACGGACCTGTACATCTTCGGGATGATCTACCAGTGATTTTGCAATGAATTCAACCAGTTCTTTCATAATGATGCCTTAGGGTAGTGCGAGGGTTATGCCCTCGCACTAACGAGAAAACTTAATTACTTGTCGTGTTGGATGCGCCGCGTTCGGCTTCGGCTTCTTCGGCTTCCTTCAACAACACGTCAACAGATTCACCTTTCTTGAAACGTTCAAAACGGTCGAGCGTTCCAGAAACCTTGAAGACCTGCTGCATGGAATCGGAAGGCTGGGCGCCGTTCTGCATCCAATGAAATACACGGTCTTCCTTGACGTGAATTGTCGCGGGCTCCGTGCGGGGGTTGTAGAAACCAAGAATTTCCAGAAAGCGACCGTCACGCGGGCTTTCCTTCTCGGCCGCTACAATGCGGTACGTGGGTTGGCCTTTGAGGCCAATACGACGTAAACGAATACGAACCATTTTTATTTATCTCCTAAATATGTTTTGTGTTCCAGGCAGGCACAGAGGGATTGCGCGAAAGGACGCATGCGAGCTGAAATCACAGGGCGGTATTTTACCAGAATTTACGAATGGATGGTTTTATTCGTCCCCCCGCGGTACTGTAAATGAAACCTTCGTTCCGTGTCCCTCTTCACTCTCCGCCCAGATAGTACCACCGTGTGCTTCAACCAGATATTTCGCAATGGATAGGCCCAAACCCATCCCGCCAGAATCACTGGATCTATAGAAGCGGTCAAAGACGCGATCAAGATCAGCAGGTCGGATGCCTTCGCCGCTGTCCTTGACGGAGATTGTCACGCTTCTCTGCCCGCCCAAACCTGATCCCGACAAACCAACTTTTATCTCACCCTGACCTGGCGTATAGCGAACCGCGTTGGCAAGGAGGTTCATCAACACTTCGCGGATGCGTAGCGCATCCACACGGACATCATCGACCGCATCCAGTTGCAATTCGATATCGATCCCCTTTTCCTCCGCCTGCGACTCGAATCCAGCAACCGCGTTTGTGATCAATTCACCCAGGTCGGTTGGCTCGCGTTGCAAGTGCAGTGAGCCGCTTTCAGCAAGCGCCAGCGTCCGCAAATCATCCACCAATCGTTCAAGGATTTGGGTTTCCTCATAAAGTGATTTCAACCGCTCTGCATCAGCCGAATAGACTCCATCGATCATACCTTCAAGATTGCCCTGCATGATCGTGATCGGTGAACGCAGTTCATGCGAAATATCCGCCAGCATGTTTCGGCGCTGCTTATCGTTGACTTCCAAATTCTCGGCCATGGAATTAAATCCATGCAGCATTTTACGGACTTCCGGAGGCCCATTTACATCCACGCGAACAGAGAAATCTCCATCAGCCACTTTATCTGACGCCTCAACCAGATCATCAAGAGGTCTTGACATACGGCGCAAAATCCGCGCAGCGACAAATAATGTAGCCAAGATTACGAAGAGCCCTGCCGCGCCAAGCGGTAAGATTACTCCTGTTTGATTCAAGGGCGGCACGCCATGAAACTCAACAAAAGGTGCCAACACAAGACGCAATAATGCCAAAAAGCCTATAAAAGCAAAAAACGAAAACAGGACGAAAAAACAGCCCATCCTGCGAAAGAAGGGTTGGCCGCGCATGTGACGCCAGCGCTTGGGCGGCCATTCTTCGTTCTCAGGCCACCACGGCGGGCGTTGACGGGAGGAAAAGTGATGTCTGTGTTTCATTTATTTGTCCGCAAATTTATACCCAACGCCATACACAGTAAGAATATATTTTGGCTCTCCCGCTGTAACTTCGATCTTACGGCGGATGTTTTTAATATGCGCATCAATGGCCCGCTCATACGATTCGAAGGCTACGCCATGGATGGCATCCAGCAACTGCGCGCGTGTGAAAACACGGCCAGGCTGGCGGGCCAGGGTCACGAGCAATTCAAATTCGGTAGGCGTCAATTCCTCGATCTCGCGAGTCTCGGCAGTGACTCGCATGCGCGGCACATCGAGAGTCAGGTCTGCCACACGGATCGTTTCTGAAGCGAGGCTGGTCGCATTCTCGATGCGCCGAAAGACCACACGGACGCGCGCCACCAATTCCTTGGGGCTGAACGGCTTGGTCATGTAATCGTCGGCGCCGAGTTCGAGGCCGATCAGTTTATCGGTTTCTTCGGAACGGGCGGTCAGCATGATGATTGGGGCGTTGGAGATCTTTCGAAACTCACGGGTAAAATCCAGCCCATCGAGGTGAGGCAGGCCGAGGTCCAGAATGACCGCGTCTGGCTTTTCCGTCTTCGCGAAGGATAAGGCTTTCATCCCGTCATGCGCGATTAAAACACCAAATCCCGCGCGTTCGAGATAATCGCGCACGAGTTGGGTGATCTTGGGTTCGTCGTCCACAACGAGGATCGATTTCATAATTCTATTTTCGTCATTGCGAGGAGGGTTTTGCCCGACGAAGCAATCCCCATATATTGTTGGGGATTGCTTCGCTTCGTTCGCAATAACGGTATTATACGTTGTTATTCTTTCTTGTCTTCAGGTTCCCCGTGCGCACTCTTATGCCACTCGTCGAAGATCGGAGGCGGCCCGCCTTCCCAGCGTTTGCCCCAATGACCGCGGTGATGACCGCCCCAGCCCCAGCGCGGACCCCAGAAAAGCACGCGGAAGGACTTCAACGCCAGGACGATCAGGAAGAATGCCAGCAGCGGCCCTAAGCATCCAAAGCCGAAGCCAAATGGATGATGGCGCATTCCATAGCCATAATACGGTGCAGGGGCCGCGTTCGCGTCACCTGAGGGCGCTTCGATGGTGATCGGCGACCCGTTGGCGATGCCTGCCTGATAGGCGAAGAAACCTATGCCAGCCAGCGCAGCGATCAAGACCAAAGCTGAGATGATCCGTAAACCAATATTGTTGTTCATGTTTTTCTCCTTTGTTTGAACTTATCGATGCCTGGAGTATAGAGTTCAGTTGTGAAGTGATTGTGAAGAGAAAAAGGAGAAATGATAATTTGATTTTTTCCGTTCAATAATGTAGGATATTTATAAAGACCTTTTGAACCACTTAAATTTACAGGGGCTTTTTCGGAAAATCATTCCATGAGTACCAAAGCAACTCCTGATTTCATATCATAGTTGTGAAAGGAGAAGAAGTTGAAACCAGAAATAACACATATGTCCTACAGCACCGCACTGACCTTTGAGCTGGTGACGCAATTCGATTTCCTTACCCTGGGCGCCCCCACATTCCCCTCCTTGCGAAAAGAAGCGATCTACAAGACAGAAGCAGGCGCTACCGGAGTCATATTGTTCCTGCAATACAAACTGGGCGATCATATTACCGGCACCAACTCGTCATTGAGGAATCTATGGGGAACACCCTACTATCGCTTTCTCATCCACCCACGAAGTAAGCTCAAGCGGCATAATCTCCTCGCAAATCTCGAGCATATGAACACCCTGGTATATTACACGGCACCCGAGTTCCATACCATGGGCGGACTATACGACTCCCTGATCAACAAGACCGTGCTGGCCAACACCACATTTTGGCCGCCTTCCGGTGTCAGCATGTTGACGGAAAAAGAGAACAATACCGTTTCATACAAACGGAATGCACAGTACGGAATACTGGAACCTGGGAACATCAAGATCAAGCGCCTTACCAAGGGTGATATGATCTTGCATATAATTAGGGAAAAATTCGCATCAAACCGGGCTGATATTTGTGACGACAATACGTTCGTTCAATTGGGCGACAAAATGCTCGAAAACTACCTGGGAGTTTTCCAATCAGCCAAAGAGAAAAGATTGGTCAACGACATCAAACTCAGCCGCGAAAGGATCGACTCGCGGGATTATTTGAGCATGATCTCCAGCCTGTTGTACGATTGTTACGTATATATCGTAACAGAGTGATGTGTACTACCCAAACAAATTCCCGAGCCCCTTGCCGCCTGATTTCTGCATCATTTTCATCAACTTCTTGGCATCACGGAACTGTTTGACCAGGCGGTTCACATCCTGCACCTGATTGCCCGATCCAGCCGCGATGCGCCGTCGGCGTGAGGCGTTCAAAATGTCGGGATTGCGGCGCTCCTTGACCGTCATCGAATTGATGATCGCTTCGGACTGCCTGAAACCATCTTCGATCTGTTGCGGGTCCACCTGACGCGCTGCCTGCCCCATCTGCCCGGGCAGCATATCCATGATCTGCCCAAGCGGCCCCATCTTTTTCATCTGCTTCATTTGATCGAGCCAGTCTTCGAGCGTGAACTCTCCCTGCATCATACGATCGGCGGTCTTCTGCGCAGTCTCTTCATCGAACGCGGCTTCCGCTTTTTCGATCAGGCCGATCATATCACCCATGCCCAAAATCCGCGACGACAGCCGCGAGGGGTCATACGGTTCCAGCGCGTCCAGTTTTTCACCGGTACCGATAAACTTGATCGGCACCCCCGTCACCGAACGGATCGAGATGGCCGCACCGCCGCGCGAATCGCCATCCATTTTCGTCATCATCAAGCCCGTGATGGATACATTATCGCGGAATCCCTGCGCGATGTTCAGTGCCTCCTGCCCGATCATCGAATCAACCACGAGCATGATCTCCACAGGCGGGACAACATCCACAATGGACTTCAACTCGCCCATCAACTCCGCATCCAACTGCGACCGACCGGCTGTATCCACGATCATGACACTGAATCCACCCTTCTCCGCTTTCTCGAAAGAGCGCTTGACGAGTTCGGGCGGCTTGAGGTTCAAATCCGCTTCCACCTGAACGTCGATCCGCTCGCCGAGCTGCTGCAATTGCGTCACCGCCGCAGGACGATATGGGTCGCCGGCAACAAGCATGACCCGCTCACCTTTCGAGCGCAGCATCCTTGCCAGTTTCCCTGCTCCGGTCGTTTTACCTGAACCCTGCAGTCCGACCAGCATCACCACGCGCGGCTTTGCACCTGTAAGGTTCAATGGTGCAGGTTCACCCAAAATCGCGATCAACTCTTCATTGACGATCTTGACGACCTGCTGGCCGGGCGCCAGGGCCTTCGACACTTCTGCCCCAACAGCGCGCTCGCGCACACGTGTGATGAAGGCTTTTACGACACTGAAATGTACGTCCGCTTCGAGCAGGGCAAGGCGCACTTCGCGCATGGCTGCATCCACGTCCTCTTCAGAAAGCTTTCCGCGTTTACGCAGTTGGTCGAACACCTGGTTGAGTCGCGAGGTCAGATTTTCAAACATGGAAAAGATTGTAGTGGCGAAGCAGGCTCAGGTCAAGTATGAGGCATTTTATCCACTCCCCGTTTCGGCCGCCCTTTTCCGCTCTGCGCGGGGCGCTTGCTTGACAATCCCTATGTCACCAAGTAAAATCACGGACGCTTAACAACAAAATATCTCTGCCGAGATAGCTCAGTTGGTAGAGCACGCGACTGAAAATCGCGGTGTCCACAGTTCGATTCTGTGTCTCGGCACTCTCGGCGAAATTCTGCCGAATACGCGGGCGTAGTTCAGTGGTAGAACGTCTCCTTGCCAAGGAGAAGGTCGTGAGTTCGAATCTCATCGCCCGCTCAGTAGTTCAATGGCGTCGTGGCCAAGTGGTAAGGCATGGGTCTGCAAAACCCTGATCAGGGGTTCGAATCCCCTCGACGCCTCTAACAATTTTCAATGCCTGACGGGCGCCCCATGGCGTCTTTTTCATTCAAGGGTGTCCTCTGGGGGATTATATGAATTCTTCCCGTTCAAAGTACAATGACATGAAATCCTCATTCGTATTTGTTAGACTTTGTTTTATAATCCCTTAAGTAATCGAATTATTGAATGCGGGGATTAAGCGGTCTTTTTTGTTAGGTTGGATTGGTGAAATGAAGATTCTGTACGTCGAAGACGAAATACCACATGTCGAACTAACCCAAAGAACTCTGGAGGAAAATCTCAAAAAGGGGTTCGTCCTCCTTCATTGTGATTCATACAAGGCTGCTTTAATAATATTGCACGAAGAAGCAGATATTGACATCGTTCTCAGCGACCTGCGTCTGCCTGACGGTTCGGGGCTGGATCTGCTCAAAGATATTCAGAAGCTTAACCCGCCTCCGGCGGTTGTACTTGTCACGGGGCAGGGAGATGAACAGGCGGCTGTTGCCGCATTAAAAGCCGGTGCTGCAGATTATCTTGTCAAACAAAGTGACTATCTCCGCCGCCTGCCCCTGGTTATCACCAATGCTGTGGCACAACACAAACTCAAGCGGGAACAAGCAGCAAAACTGGATGCGGAGGTCCGTTATCAATCACTTGTAGAGCGGACACCTGCCGTCGTTTTCCTGGACAGCGCGGAAGAAGAAAATGTGAAAACACTTTATGTCAGCCCGCGCATCAAAGATTTGACGGGTTTTTCCCCTGAAGAATGGCAATCTGATAGCTTCATCTGGGAGGATCATGTCCATCCTGAAGATAGGGAAAGAGTCTTAGAAGCAGACAAAAGCACACACAGTACAGGAAACCGATTTGAAGAGGAATACAGGTTTATTCGGCGTGATGGGCAGACTGTCTGGATAAAAGAGGATACAAACCTCATTCTTGGCAGGGACGGAAATCCCCTTTATTGGCAGGGGATCATGACCGATATTACACAGGAAAAAGAAACTACTGCCGCTCTGGAAAGACAACTTAAGGAATTGACCGTATTGAACGCTGCGACACTTGCAGGCGCAGAGGGAAGCTCGGAAGACGAAATCATCGAACGCGTGGTCAATCTTACAGCCCTGATCTTCAATGAGACCACCGGAGTCCTACTCCTAAACGAACAAGGGGATACTCTAACTCCCCACCCATCCTTTGTTGGAGCAAATGTCTCAAATTGGGAACAGGGGATCCCGACCTCTCAGGGAATAACCGGAAAATGTGTAAAAACCGGCAAGGCCATCCGGCTGGGAGACGTAACAACAGAGCCGGCATTCATCGAGATCGCCACCGATGTTCGTTCTGAATTGTGCGTTCCCATTCGTGTGAATAAGCGGATCATTGGCGTTTTCAATGTTGAAAGTAAAAAACCCAACGCGTACGACAATGAAGATGAACAATTTCTAACCACCGTGGCAGGCAGCCTTGGCACTGCGCTGGAAAGACTTCGATTATTTAACGAAGAACAGCAGCGTAACAAGGAACTAAGCGCACTTTACCAGTCCGCCAAGGCACTGACACTGAGCTTAAAGCCTGCTGTTATTGCTGAAAACTTATTGAAAATCCTGGACGATCTTCTGGGTTATGAATTTGCATCAATCTATCTTCTCGATGAAAATCAACACAATCTCGTGCCTCTTGCCATCAGTCCAAAGGCAAAAAATCTCGATATCTACGAGAACGAAATGGAATTGCTCTCTACCGAAAGACGCTCCCTCGGGCAAGGCATCATCGGCTGGGTTGCAAAACACGGTCAACCCATCCGATCTGGCGATGTTAGCAAGGAGAAACGGTATCTTCCCGTCATAAGGAACATTCGATCTGAATTATGCGTTCCGCTGATCGCAAGGGACAAGGTTACCGGCGCAATCAACATTGAAACGACCCAATTAAATGCCTACACCCAAAGCGATGAAAACCTATTAACCGCACTCGCAAACTCAGCGGCAATCGCTCTGGAAAATGCCCGACTATACGAGGGGGCAGACATTCGACGCCAGGAGGCAGAATCGCTTCAGGAGGCTACCGCCTCTCTGAGCATTCACATCGAAATCGAACCCCTCCTGGATCAGATACTCGATTCCGCCCTAAAGATCGTCCCGCATGACAGCGCGTCGATCTTTCTCGAAACAAAATCCGGCAACGACATGGAAATTGTTGCCGCAAGAGGTTTCCCCGAAAATAATGAAGTCGTAGGGAGAGTGGTACCCAAATCTGTAAAATGGCACGAGCTTGCTTTATCGCACACCCCCCTCATTCTGCCTGACGCTCAAACAGACCCGACCTTTGAAAAATGGGATGTGGCTGAAAACATCCGAGGCTGGATGGCTGTCCCGATGACCTCACAAGATAACGTTATTGGATTCATTAATATTGACAGTCACAGGGTTAATGCCTTTACCGAACGGGATGCGACGCTTTTACAAACCTATGCAAACTCCGCTGCTGTAGCCATCCAGAATGCGATCTTATTCAACGCGGAACGCGAACAGCTCAAGCGTGAAGAATCAATGTTGGAGTTAATGCGCGTCACTACGTCAACGCTCGAACTCAGCGAAGTCATCCAAACGATCTTGAGACACATGATGGACCTGATTCCCAGCGATTCAGGCACGATCCAGCTCCTCGATGGGGATACATTAAGAATTACTGCGGTAAAGGGGATTGACGAAAAAGACCTGGGACAGGGTCACACTCTCGAATTAAAAGATTTCCCGATCAATCGCCGGGTACTTGAAAAAATGAAGCCCATCCGCATCAATAATACCCAGGATGATAGGGATTATAAAATCGTCGCAGGAATTCAAGATATAAGGTCCTTTATGGCCATACCGCTCATCTACAAGGGAGATGCAATTGGAGTCGCAACTCTGGACAGCCGTCAACTTGATCGATACAGCCCAGAAGACGCTGAATTTGCCCTGACGCTCGCAAATCAGGCTGCCATCGCCATTGGGAATGCAAGTTTGTATCAGGAGGCCTTGATGGCATCCGAACGCCGGGCCGTACTGCATAGGATAAGCCAGGATGTTGTACGTTTTACCCAGAACATCGAGCAGATTTACAGTTCCATACACGAAGCTGCCAGGAAATTGATGTCCTGTGACGTTTTTGGGGTCGTATTGCGCAACGAGGAGACAAACGAAAACCATTTCGGTTACATCATGGAGGCTGGCGTGCACTACAACCTTCCAAGCGAACCAGCTGACAGGGGTTTGACGGGCAAAGTCATTGAAACAGGCAAAGGCTTGATCCTCCACACGGAGGAGGAAACAAGCCAATATCCACGATTTGGTTCTGAAAAGCCTGTGCAATCTGCAGTGGCTGTTCCCATGCGGATTGGGGACAAAGTGATTGGCATGATCTCAGCACAATCTTATAAACATAACTCCTACGGAGAAGAGGAACAAGCACTGCTTGAAATGCTCGCCACACATGCTGCCGCAGCAATAGAAAACACACGCCTATACAACGAAACGCAACGCCGACTAAAGGAACTTGAGACCATTAACCGGGTTTCACAATCAATGCGCATCATCCAATCCCAGACGGACATGTTCGACATCCTCCTCCACGAAGCACTCGACCTGTTGGATGCGAAAAATGGGTCCGTCTGGATTTACGACCATACTGCGAATATGCTTATCCAGCGGGCAGCAAGAGGTACCGCTAAAAAGGTGGCATATTCACGCCTGAAGCCAGGCGAGGGCATTGCAGGGTATGTTTTTGAAACTGGAAACCATCATGTTTCTGCTGACATAAAACATGACCCGCTGCTCTTCGAGGGAAATCGAGGCAGTGTGCTCGAAGGTTTTGGCGCAGCCGGAATTCCGATTAACTCAACCGATGGGATTCTGGGCGTCCTGATCGTACAGATCGAATCCAACCGCCGAGTCGAAGATCGCCTCAACCTGCTGACCCTTTTGGCAGAAATTGCCGGGAATTCCATTCACCGCGCAGATCTGTTCGATCAAAGTCAGGATCAGATCCATAAACTGACAACCCTGCACGATATAGACGCGGCCATCGCCTCCTCTACAGACCTGCGAGTCACCCTCAACATACTTATGGATCACACCATAAGGCATCTCAAAGTCGATGCGGTCGACATCATGCTTTACCACGCAGAGCTTCAAAGCCTGTCTTATCTTTGCAGCGCAGGATTCAGGACACCTTCACCCTCCCGCCCCCTGGTGAGAATCGGTGAAGGGCTGGCTGGGCAGGCCGTAATGGAGGGAAGAATCGTCCAGATCCCTGACCTGAGGGAAAAAACCACAGCAATGCGTGATCCATTGTTACAGCGTGAGGGATTCGTCTCCTACATCGGCGTTCCACTGGTCGTTAAAGGGCAGATCAAGGGTTTATTCGAAATCTTTCACCGCACACAGCTTTCGCCCGATCATGAATGGATGGAATTCATGCACACGCTTACCGGGCAGGCTGCCATCGCCATCGACAACTCGCAATTGTTCGACAACCTGCAGCGCTCCAACCAGGAGATCAGGCAGGCCTATGACACAACCCTGGAAGGCTGGGCAAGAGCCCTCGAATTGCGCGACCGGGAAACAGAAGGGCATACCCGGCGTGTCACTGAATTAACAATGCGCCTGGCTCAATTTATGAACGTCAACGAGGATGAATTGGTCAACATCAATCGTGGTGTTCTACTACACGATATTGGGAAAATGGGCGTCCCGGATCAGATCCTGAGAAAAACAGGGCCGCTGACCGACTTGGAATGGGTTGAAATGCGCAAACACCCACAATACGCCTATGATC
>DATHRQ010000293.1:0-2549 GCA_035465095.1 Anaerolineales bacterium
ATATGAATTCGGTCATAGCGTCATTCGTGATGTCAGCAATAGTAAAATCACCTCCATAGACCCCTTCTACATGATTTATCTTTTCGAGTCTTTCGATAACTGCTGATATTGAGCCTCCCTGATTTAAAAATATAAAATTTCTTTGGTAGTATCTCTTGTGTAACAATAACCTCCTGATTCGCAACTATCCTTATCAGGGACAGAAAAATCTGCGACCAATTCAGGATTTTCCTCTGGGCACTCTGCCTTCGGCGCGGGCGTGACCGTGACAATGGTCGAAACATCGAATGTCGGTGTGAAGGTGGGGATGGTGGGCAGGGGCGTGATCGTGATGGTCGGCGTGGAGGATGGTTGTGAGGTATGTGCAGGAGATGGGGTTTCAGAGACAGTTATCGGTTGAGGAATAGGCGGAGTCCCTGCGCAGGCGGTGAGAAATAGAGTTCCGCTGAGAAGTCCGAGCATTATTCGTTTCATGGATGCCTCCCAAATGTTATGTCACTCTCAGCCGCTTGCGGCGAAGAGTCTCTACGACAGTCTCAAAGATTCTTCGGTCGCAACAAACGCTCCCTCACACCGTCCCGAAGCGGTGTCCCTTCGGGAGAATGACATGGCTCAAAGCTAAAAGCTAAGCACTGAAAGCTGTCAGCTAATTGCTAACAGCTAAAAGCTACTTCTCCCTCCGTCCCTTCAAAACGATCCGTATCGGCGTTCCCAAGAACCCATACTCATCGCGGATCTGATTCTCCAAATACCGCAAATACGTGAAGTGCATCAGCTTCGGGTCATTGACGTAGATCATGAACGTCGGCGGATCGCTGCGCACCTGCGTACCGTAGAACATCTTCAACTGCCGTCCCGCGTGCGACGGGTGCGGATGCGCGTCCTGCGCTTTGTGGATGATGGCGTTGATCTTGGATGTGGACAGCCGCGCCAGACGTTCCTCCTGCACTTGCAGCGCCATCGGCAGCACCTGGTCCACGCGCTGACCCGTTTTGGCAGAGATGAACAACAGCGGCACGTAATCCATGAAGTTCAGGTCGGCGCGGATCTTTTTTGTGTATTGCTCCATCGTGAACGAATCCTTTTCGATTGCGTCCCATTTATTGACGATCACCACGCACGACTTCCATTGATCGAGAATGAAGCCCGCGATATGCGCATCCTGTGAGGTGATGCCCGTCGTAGCATCGATCAACAACAGAGCCACATCGGCTCGTTCGATGGCTTTGAAGGCGCGTAACACGCTGAACTGCTCCACCCCGGGATCGATCTTTCCGCGCCGACGAATGCCAGCCGTATCGATCAACGTGACCGGCAATCCGTTCACATCAATGACCGTATCGGTCGCATCGCGTGTCGTACCTGCGATCTCGCTGACGATGGCGCGCTCCTTCCCGACCAATTTATTCAGCAGGCTGGACTTCCCCGCGTTTGGTTTTCCAACGATGGCAATCTTGATGTTCTCGTCCTCTTCCTGCTCCTCTTCGTCGGGGAAGGTTTCGACCAGCAGATCGAGCAGGTCGCCGGTATTGGTTCCGTGTGTGGCAGAGATCGGGATCGGCTCACCCAGCCCCAACTCCCAAAATTGTGAGGCGTTATCGCGTCTCTCTTTGTTTTCAGATTTATTGACCACCACAAAGATCGGAGGCCAGAACGTGCCATCCTCCAATTTCTTCTGTGAGCGGCGCAGAATGCTGGTCACCTCCAGGTCTGGGGAGGTAACCCCCGCTTCGCCGTCTGTGACAAAGAGAATTGCATCAGCCTCAGCGATCGCCACCTCGGCCTGGGTTTTTATCTCCTTAATAAAATCTGCTGAGCCGATAGACAAGGGTGTCTTGCCGCCGTGAGTCGGATCGATACCGCCGGTATCCACCACATGGAACGTGCGTCCGTTCCACTCTGATTCGCCAAAGAGACGGTCGCGTGTGGTGCCGGGCGTATCGTGGACGATCGCCATGCGTTCACCGACCAGGCGGTTGAATAAGGTGCTTTTTCCGACGTTGGGTCTGCCAACGAGCGCTACGATGGGTTTTGTCATTATGATTTTTGCTCAATCCCGGTGGTCGAGTAGGGTTGTTGGTTGAGTAGCGAGCGCACTTTGCGAGCGTATCGAAACCAAGCCCGTATCGAGACCATAATATTTCCTAGGAACTTATTATTGTTATATAACTAGGTGGTCTCGATATGTGGCGCGAACATCATGCGCCACTACTCGACCATCCGAATTTTTTACTACGGCTGCGCCGTTGGGAAAGGTGTGATCGTCGGCGTTACGGGAGGAGATACGATCACTTCTATCGTACCCGGTAAAATGGATTCCACCAATACGTTATCGACCAGCACATCCACTTTCGGTGTAAGTTGATAGGTGCCCAACCCACGATCTGTACCATCCACGCTCACGATCACATCCTGCGGCGTCAAGGCGTCCAGCGTGGGCAGCGGCCCGGAGATGATCACGTCCACTGTTTGCGGGAAGATCTGGGCAGATAAGCCTTCGGTCAGCCCGATCACGTCTATCGGCTGGTTCAGCAGCGTCAGGCTGGTTT
>DATHRQ010000294.1:0-3331 GCA_035465095.1 Anaerolineales bacterium
CCGCCTCATTCACAGCCGAAGTCTGGTCCGTATACAAATACTTTTCTTCCAACCTGAGCTTTTTTACTCACCGGCTTTTGGTGTATATTCACCTTCGACCCATGACTCACCATCCGGGCTGACTTCCTTCTTCCAAATGGGAACGATCTCTTTCAGGCGGTCGATGCCATAACGAGCGGCTTCAAAGACGCCGGTATCGCGATGAGCAGCCGTGCAGGCGATCAGAACCGTCGGCGTTTTGGGATACAACTTTCCGATGCGTTGAACAATCGCGATCCCTTCGATGGCCTCCCATTTGGCACGGATCTCGTCCGCCACCTGCTTCATCTTCGCCTCTGCCATCGGGACGTAGGCCTCGTATTCGAGATACTCTGTCTCATAGACCTCGCCGCGCTTGGTCTTTCCGCGTACCATGCCGGTAAAGATCGCCGCCGCCCCCGTGGAAGTAAGCGTGATCTGCGCCAGGAGGTCGTTCAAGTCTATCTGGCCTTCAGTGATCGAAAAGATCGTTGGAAAGTTTGAAGGTTGCATGTTGAATGTCAGCCCCCAGATACCGGCGGAAACATCGCCATCTCTGCATCCTGCGGAATGACGGCTTCATCGAAGGCATATTCACGGTTAATGGTGATCAATACGCTCTTCATCGAGTCTTTCAGATTCGGGTACTCTGCCGCGATCTTGTCCTTCAATCCCTGCACGGTTAAATCTTCAGGTACATCCAGTTCCATGGACTTGGTTCCTGCGCGGTCGCGGAGGGTGGCAAAAAACAATAATTTAATTCGGTTCATAATCCTTTATATCCAAGTGTCATTTGGGGCCGTTTTATCACTGACAACACCACCTGTATTTACCGTACCCGCCGGCTCCACCAACAAAACATGACACTCCTTCTCAGCAACAGGCTTGTGCTCCACGCCTCTCGGAACGACATACATCTCGCCCTCGTTCAACGTGATCACATCATCACGAAGATGAATTTCAAGCCGACCTTTTATCACCAGAAACATCTCGTCCGTTTCGGGGTGATCGTGCCAGACAAATTCTCCCTGCACCTTCGCCAGTTTGAAATGGTAGTCGTTCATCTGCGCGATGATCTTAGGCGACCAATGTTCGGAGAATTTGGAAAGTTTTTCTTGAAGGTTGATCGATCGATCATTCATTGATCACATCACCGCTTTGACCGCCATGCTTCTCAACAAGGCGAATATTTTGTATTTTCATCGTTTTTTCTGCAGCCTTGGCCATATCGTAGACGGTCAGCGCCGCCACGGAGACGGCCGTCAGCGCTTCCATTTCGACGCCGGTTTTGCCGGTCACTTTTGCGGTGGCGGTGATGACTACGCCCGGCAGGGAATCGTCGAGCGCAAGGTCCACGTCAATTTTGGAGAGTGGAAGAGGATGACACAACGGAATCAGGTCTGAGGTCCGTTTTGAGGCGGTTATCCCTGCGATCTGCGCGATGGTCAACACGTCTCCCTTTTTGATCTGCCCGTCACGGATCAGGTCGAACGTCTCTTTCTTCATGTGGATCTCGCCGCGGGCGACAGCGACGCGCTCAGTATCAGGCTTGTGACCGACATCCACCATGCTGGCGCGGCCGTGTTCGTCGAGATGAGTCAGTTTATTTGGCATTGGATAATTATAACCGTCCTTCGTCTTCGCTATCACTCCGCTCAAGACGGGGCGAGTGATATAATTTGCCGCCTATGGAAAACCTGCTGGGACGCCAGTTAAATTACGAAGTTCACACGCCCGTCTACGAAGGGCCGCTCGATCTTCTGCTGAACCTGATCGAACGCACCGAACTGGACGTCACAACCGTTTCGCTCGCGATGGTCACGGACCAATATCTGGTACACATCAACAGCATGGACGAACTTCTCGCAGACGAGATCTCTGCGTTCCTGGTGATCGCGGCAAAGTTGATCCAGATCAAATCAGAGGCGCTGCTGCCGCGCCCGCCAGCCCGCGAGCCGGGCGAAGAGGATGCAGGGCAGGCGCTGGTCGACCAACTAAAGTTATATAAACGTTTCAAGGAAATTGGTCAGTGGTTGAGTGCACGCCAGCAAGCCAACCTGCGCACCTACCTGCGCATCGCGCCGCCACCCAAGGTCGAACCAAAATTGGACATGTCGAATCTGACTCTCGAAGATCTGATTGCTGCGGCAGAGGAAGCCTTTGCCAAGGAAAAAACAAAGAAACCGTTGGCTTCAGTGATATCTGCCCCGAGGGTAACGATCCGTGAAAAGATCGACATGATCACAAAAGTGATGAAGAACATGCAACGCGCTTCGTTTAGCTCCCTCACCAAGGACAGCACCTCGCGGCTTGAAATTGTAGTCACCTTTCTCGCTATGCTTGAACTTATTAAGCGCTACCGCGTCCAAGCACACCAGGAAGGCCTGTTCAGTGAAATAGAAATTGACCGCTCGGAAGACTGGAAGGAAGACGAGGAGATCGAAATCGAATTTGAATAATTCAGCTTACTGCTTCTGGCGATTGGCCTGCAGAATTACGATCATGCAACTTCGTATGGTCGTTTTTGTTTAAGAAATTTGCCTGCCAGCCACAAAGAAATCAATGCGCCAAAATTATCGAAAATCAGAACGTCCCACATCGATGGATACCTGCCCGGCACGAAGGACTGATGAAACTCATCCGTCATCGCGTAAAGAAATGCAAGGACCCAGGCAAGCTGCCGTTTGCTTCCCGCCCAGGCATACGCGTGCCAGTACGCCAAGGCCAGCAAACCGTATTCAACCATATGCGCACCCTTCTTGATGATACGGTCTGCCCAGTCAAAATCGGGCAAACGATCGGAAGGCTGGGCTGAAAACAAAAATATGATCGTCATTATGACGATTGCAGGCATCCATTTCAACAATCTCTTATATTTCATTGACAAACCCAAAATAAAAAGCCATCGTCATATTGGCGATGGCTTTGAACAATCATCTGATTTCCCTATTCGCCTTCCAAGCGGATCGTGACACTGCGGCTGTCATCATCCAGGTCAACGCTCTGTATGACAAGCGCCCTGCCGCTCGGGTCACCGTCGAAAACCATGCTGAAAGCGACGTCTGATTCCACCGTAAGCAGTTCATCCTCGATATATCCACGGGATTCATATTCAGCACGATAAAACTCCATCACCTCATCCAACGACAGGTTTGTATAATACAGAATATTCCCATCGCCAACATCGAGAACGTTATAGGCATCAACAGTCATGGGATAGTCTGAGTGTACCGGACGTACACCCGACTCCTGCGCGTCATTGTCAAAGCTCAACGCCTGACAGGCCACGGACGTAAATGCCATCATCACGATC
>DATHRQ010000295.1:0-6989 GCA_035465095.1 Anaerolineales bacterium
ATTGGTGGCACTGACAACAGACCGGCTCGGCAAACCGCGCGCCCTGATGCTGGGACTGACAGCCAATGCCGCCGCCGCGCTGCTGTTACCGTTCATTGGGACAACTGAGACCGGTGCACTGGTGGGCCTGTTTTTGTTCTATATCACCTTCGAATACGTGCTAGTCAGCCATATCCCGTTGATGACCGAGATCATGCCAGGGAATCGCGCCACGCTGTTATCATTCAATGTGGCCGGTCACTCACTCGGACGTGTGATCGGCGCGCTGCTGGCGACCTTTATGTATCAACAGTTTGGGTTCATGCTCATTGCGTTGACAGCCATCCTGTTCAACGTGTTTGCCCTGCTGGCGCTCGGCGAATTGACCGAAAGGGTGGTCATTCTGCCGCGCATCCTGGCATGGATTCAACGTACCAGAGGAAGTGAATCATGAACTTCGTTCTTATTCTGTACGGACTGAATATCCTGATCTTCATATTGGCTTTATTGTGGATCCTTGTGCCGGCCTTTTACGGGCTGCCCGCCAAACCCACCAGCCCCGACCGCATCCGCAGGGCGTTGAAGCTGGCAGGTTTGCAATCCGACGAGATACTGTATGACCTCGGCGCAGGCGACGGACGCGTGCTCATCATCGCTGCCAAGGAGTTTGGGGCGCAGGCGGTTGGCCTCGAGGTGGGGCCGATGCAGCTCGTTGTCAGTTGGCTGAGGATTTTATTGAACGGAATCAGGCATAAGGCTCGTGTCGAAGCGGGGAGTTATTACAAGGCTGATCTGAGCCAGGCAGACGTTGTCTACGTCTATGCCACGTTACGCGAGGTCCGCAAACTGGCGCCGCTGTTGAGAGATCAAATGAAGCCGGGATCGCGCCTGATCTCGATCTCGGCTGATTTCCCCGAATGGGAGCCGACCATCTTCGATGAGCAGGACCTGATATTTATTTACAATATGCCGTCCAAAGAGGGGAGTTTAATGACGTATATGTTGAAGAATGCGAAGGAATAAGACTACTCCGATATATTATGTTGATAATTTCCCATAAATCCACGAAATCACGACTCCTTCCACAAGTGCGCCGACCAGTCCTATCGCAAGTTCTACACCCACGAGAATCAGCGGCTCACCCAGCATTGAGTAGGGAGCTTGAAGTTCGAAATATAGTATGGACATGAGCCAGATTATGAAACCGAAATACAAACCGCGTTTCAACGTGGTATCTGGCAGACTTCGTATGACAAGGACGAAAACGTACCCATGTACTGCCCCCAGGACCGCCAACACAATGGCAAATGCAAGCGGGTTGGAAACCATGAGCGGTAAAGGTTCCAGCTCCCCCCAGACTGCACTCACTTTTGGGCTTTGAATGGCTTCATTGAATATTGTGGATGGGCCGACGGCAAAGAGTAACGGGCCGCCAACGCCGGCGCCGACGAACATCCCGATGATGCCGGAAAGAATCGCCCATCCCCATTTCTGGATTGGTGTGCGCAACTGCACATCTGCCTGATCAGAATTACTCATTTGGGCCTCCTTCATTAAATCAAGCGATTTTCGTCAATCGCTGGTGATCACATCATCGTGCAGAATGGAGTAGATCTCAACGTCATTGTGCCTACCCTTGTTGTACCACGCGCCGCGCGCGGTGCCTTCATGGGTAAAGCCGCATTTCTCCGCCAGCCGGCGGGAGGCTGCGTTGTCGGGATGGATGACCAGCCTGATGCGGTTCATTTGTTTGGTCTCGAATAGATAACGCACCATGAGATTCAGGGCTTCGGTCATCACCCCTTTGCCGCGCTGCTCCGTATCATAGATTTGATACGAGAGTTCGTACTCATCCAGATAATTGACGGTCTTGAAGAATTCGATGTGACCGAGTATCTGGTCAGCCGAGTTGACGATGACCAGCATGCCATCCTCCTTACTCCAAAAGCCATTCTCCTGAAATTGCTTCTGGAACGCAGGCTGTGACAAAATGCCGCGCGGAAAGTAATCGCCTCGGTTCTTGATGTCAGTATGGAAATCATATAGTTTTTCGAGGTTGGTTTCGCGCACGGGGCGGAGGGTGATCGATTTACCTTTAAGCATGTTGGTTTCCTTTCTCTTGCACACTGGGCAACCAGCGTCTAACTTTTTGCAAGTACTCCTCGTACTCATTTCCGAAGGTTCGTCGGAGGGTGGGTTCTTCGTATAGAACCACGAAGGAATGGACAATTACAAACAAGACTCCCACATACCCCAAAAGCGACAACGACTCATAAAACAACGCAGCACCAATGAGAGCAAGCCCAGCGCCGATGTACATGGGATTCCGCACGAATTGATATGGACCGCGAGTCACTAACTTTCGAGGCGGATCAAACGGGGCAGGCGTTCCTTTGCCGATGGTTATGAAGGTAAATATGCACCAAAACGCGATCACTCCCCCAAGAGTCCCGATGACCATCCCTGCGATTTGTGGCAAGCCGATCACCTCTGGGCGGACGATGCCCGCCGAGTCCAGGATCTGGGCTGGCACATAGATGAGCACCAGTCCGATAAAGAGGGCGGCATAGGTTATAGCGCGGACGAGAACGAACATTGTTACCTCAGATTAATTTGGAACATCGTTTTCTATGAGTAAAAACAGTATAGCATGACGTTCAAGCATTATTTGTGGTTAAATATCCCCATGCTCATCCACTCCTCCCAACTCCTCACCCTCGCCGGCGGACCGCAGCGCGGACAGGCGCTCGGCACGCTTGGCATCATCAATGACGGCGCGGTCGTTGTCCGTGATGAAAAGATCGTCGCAGTCGGCACCACGGCTGAACTCAAATCCGCTTATTCCGATGAACCCACCCTCGATGCCAACGGATGCGTACTCATGCCTGGCTTTGTCGATCCGCATACGCACGTCATTTGGGGCGGCGACCGTGCCAATGAGTTCGAGATGAAGATGGCGGGCAAACCCTATCTTGAGATTCTGGCTGAAGGCGGCGGCATCCTCTCCACGGTCCGTGCGACGCGCACGGCCTCCATCGAGTCGCTCATCGCGCAGACCCGGCCGCGTCTCTTGCGCATGTTTCGCAACGGCACCACCACCGTCGAAACCAAAACGGGATACGGACTGCAAACCGCCACCGAACTGCGTCTGCTCAAAGCCCTGCTGACCCTCGACGACGAAACGCCGCTCGACCTCGCCCTGACCTTCCTCGGCGCGCACGCCATCGCACCTGAATACAAGGATGATCCGCAGGGTTACACCGATCTCGTGACCGAGACGATGCTGCCGATGCTTTGTCAATGGTGGGATACGCATGCGCCGAACCGACCGCTGCCCTTTGTGGATGTTTTCTGCGAGACGGGCGCCTTCACCCTTGAACAATCGCGTCAGATTCTGACCAAAGCTGTGTCGCTGAAATTCCCGATCAAGATCCACGCGGACGAGTTCGACAACCTCGGTGGCGCAGCGCTTGCCGCCGAGTTGGGAGCGGCATCCGCAGATCATTTGGTCGTCACCTCCGATGCAGACATCGCCGCACTCGCAAAATCGGATACAGTTGCTGTGTCACTTCCCTGCACGCCTTTCGGATTGGCTGAAAAAGACTACACCCCCGCCAAAAAATTCATCGAAGCCGGCGGCATCTTCGCCCTGGCCACCGACTGCAACCCGGGCACCACCTGGAACGAGTCCATGCAGTTTGTGATCGCACTCGCCTGCCGTGCCATGCGCATCACGCCCGCCCAGGCCATCACCGCCGCGACCATCAATGCCGCGCACGCCATCCGCCGCGCTGACACGATCGGCTCCATCGAAGTCGGCAAACAGGCGGATATGTTGATCCTGTCCGTGCCGGATTACCGTTTTTTGGGGTATCGTTACGGGACAAACCTTGTGAAGCAGATTGTCAAAAGGGGGCGCGTCTATTCCGTGGATGTGGGATACTACCAAACAGCTTAATTCACCCTATCGCACATAGGGCAAAGAATCCTTTAAAAATGATATTTGGGTACATCTCTCAAGCAAACGGTGGGGTGAGTGGAGGAAATATCGGTGTAGTCCAGGGGCTGATCGAAACAGTGGCAGATTCGTATTAAGAGTGAAGCGCTCTTGTTTAGAGCACCGAACAGTACTACAATAGTCAAATGTCCAATGCTTATGGTCCCGTCCTGATCGTTGAAGATGTCGCGAACGTGCTGGAACTGCTGGAAGTCACCCTGCGGTTTAAAGGGTATGCCGTGGTCACAGCGCGCAATGGGGAGGAGGCTCTCGAAGTCATCGAGAAGCAGAGACCTGCCCTGATCGTGACGGATATTCTGATGCCCAAAATGGATGGATATGCGTTTGTGCAGAAACTGCGATTAAACGCTAAAACGCGTGACATTCCCGTAGTATTCCTTTCGGCCACCTATGTGACTCCTGAAGACAAGGAGTTTGCGTTGAGCCTGGGTGCGGCCCGTTTTATGGAAAAACCGATCGATACCGAGGATTTCCTGCTGACGATCGCGGAACTCGTGACCCAACAACCCCTCATACAGTCCCAGCCGCTGGATATGGAACGCTTCTATCAGGGCTATAAATCCCGTCTCGAGGACAAGTTGCGCCATAAGAATTCACAGATCGCACGCGCAGAACGACTGCTCCCTACATTACCGGAGGACCAGAAGTCTGCTTTTGAGGCGCTGCTTCAGCAGTCGATGCGTGACCGCGATGAGATCCAAACCGAACTGTACGACATCTACGAGACCATCGAATCGTTAAAGAACTGAATTATTTGTCCTGATGGCCAGATGATGGGATGCTCCGTTATCTGACGTTTAAAGTAGGAAAACCCATGCAGCTTACATTGTCATATCTTGAATCAATCGCACGCAAGGCAGGGGCGATACTTTTCGACGGCTATAGTACCAACCATCAGGTGAATTACAAAGGCGTGATCGATCTTGTAACCGAGATCGATCATCGGTCGGAAGAATACCTGTTGGGCGAGGTGCAAAGAGATTTCCCCGACCATCACATTCTTTCTGAGGAAAGCGGTGTGATCGCAGGTAATAATGACCATGTTTGGTATATCGATCCGCTGGATGGAACGGTGAATTATGCACACCATATACCCATCTTTTGCGTATCCATTGCCTATGCTGTCCATGGAAAGTTGACATTGGGTGCCATTTATGAGCCCATGCGCGATGAAATGTTCCTCGCTGAGCGCGGCAAAGGCGCCACCTTGAACGGAAAACCTTTGAAGGTTTCGACCGTCGCTGACCTGCAGAAAAGCCTGCTCGTTACCGGCTTCCCCTATGATGCCTGGGATACCGAACAGGACAATTTCAACAACTTTATAAAGTTTGGAAAACTTTCCCAGGGAGTCCGCAGGCTGGGCTCGGCAGCCTTGGATCTGTGCTACGTGGCCGCTGGTCGCTTTGATGGCTTTTGGGAACTGGCACTCAATCCATGGGATGTCGCCGCTGGCGGCTTGATCTGCGAAGAAGCCGGCGCAACAATCACCAACGTGAAGGGCGAACCGGATTTCCTTTCACCCCCGCAATCGGTTGTTGCTGCAACACCCGGAATTCACGAGAGGATGCTTGACGAATTGCGTATACGATAGTAATTTGACCAAACGTTAATCAAGAATCGTTACTAAAGTCCAGGTAAAAAATGCTTTAATCGGTAAAATAAGAGAAGGTTTGTCTGAGTTATGTCGCAATCGATCCCTATCAGCAAGACCAAAATTGTTGTCCCCAGCCGGCGCCCGGAACTGCTTTCCCGTCCGCGTTTGTTGGAGGGTCTTCAGGCGTTGCTTGACAATAAGCTGATCCTTCTTTCTGCGACTGCGGGGTATGGCAAAACCTCACTGATGATCGACCTTGCGCATCATGTTGATATGCCGGTCTGCTGGCTGTCCCTTGACCTTCTTGACCGCGATCCGCAGAGATTTGTGGCCTATCTGATCGCATCCGTTACCCAACGATTCCCCAGGGTTGGGAAAACCTCCCGCATCCAATTAAACCAATTGAAGTCCATCGACGAAGATGTTATCGAGTCGCTTCTGGTTACCTTTACAAATGAAATTTATGAAAAGATCGAGGATGAATTTCTGCTCATCATCGATGACTTCCACCTGTTGGACGACGTTCCAGAAATATCGTCACTGGTCAACCGCTTCCTTGAACTCGTGGTCGAAAATTGTCACGTCATCCTTTCCTCCCGCACGTTGCCATCATTGGCAGACGTAACGCTCATGGTCGCGCGTGAGCAGGTGGCCGGTATCAGCCATGTTGAGCTGGAATTCTCAGCACGGGAAGTGCAGGCTTTGTACGCACAAAATTATCATCAACACCTTTCGGATGAAACTGCGCAGGAATTTGTCTCTGAAACAGGCGGTTGGATTACAGGTATGGTGCTGTCCAATCTACCGGACATACCGCGTGTCTCCGGGGTCGATACGTTTGCCTATCTCGGACAACAGGTACTGGATCAACAACCACAGGATATTCGCGAATTTCTTTTGCGAACGTCCCTGCCGGAGGAATTCAATGCCGAGTTCTGCGAAATGGTTTTGGCTCCGCTTCATCCTGAACCTCAGAACTGGTACGACTTCATGGGCAGTATCCTTGAGAAGAATTTATTCGTCCTCCCACTCGATACAGACGGGAGCTGGCTCCGTTATCATCCGCTCTTTCGCGAATTCCTGCAAACCCGATTGAAAGAGGAGCGTCCCCATGAGGTGCGCCCCATCCTCGAACGGATGGTCCAGGCTTATGAAAAGTTTGGAGAGTGGGAAAAGGCCTACTTCACATGCAAACAGTTGGATGATCCAACAGCCCTGGCAGAAGTCGTAGAACGGGCCGGGTCTTCGATGCTGCAAAGCGCGCTGGTCTCATTGGAAGGCTGGATTAACAGCCTCCCGCCATCCCTGGTGGAGACCCGCCCTGGATTGATTTCCCTGCGCGGACCGATTTTGGCTATCAAGGGATATTTGCGGGAATCGATTGAATTGCTGGATCAA
>DATHRQ010000296.1:0-3572 GCA_035465095.1 Anaerolineales bacterium
CTTATCGCAGTGCGCCTGTTGACCGTTTTTAGGTCAACTTTCCCTCGTCGTTTCAGGCTGTTGCGCACTCGCCACAGCCTTTTTTGTTTAATTTTTTGGAGAATGCATCATGACCACAGTACAACCAACCTACGAACCCGCAATCACCTATGATTTCCGCACATCGGTCGAGGAAAACCGCCTGAAGGGAATCTGGAAGATGATGGTCGATTACCGCCTGCCCTACATCGGCGCGACCGCCGCGCTGGCTGTTTCAGCACTGGCGAAGACCTTCACCTACCTGCTCCTGCGCTATTTTGCCGACGATGTTCTCACCCAGGGGAATTACATCGGCGACAATCTGACCAGGACCTTCGTTTGGATCGGACTTGGATTCCTTGGGTTGGCAATCTTGGAGGGCGGTTTCTCGTTTCTTTCCGGACGTTTGGCTGCCTACACCGCCGAAGGCATTACCCGCCGCCTGAGGGACTTCCTCTTCGACCACATCCAGCGCTTGAGCTTCTCCTACCACGCCACCACGCCGACAGGTGACCTGATCGAGCGTGTCACTTCAGACGTGGACGCTCTGCGCCGCTTCTTCAGCGAACAGGGCATCGGTATGGGACGCATCATCTTGTTGTTCATAATCAACTTCACAGCCATATTGAACATCAACGTAAGGCTGGGACTGATCTCTGTGATCGTGATCCCTTTCATGTTATGGGCCTCGCTGTGGTTCTTCAAAAAAGTGACCAAAGCCTACGAAGAGTATCAGGCGCAGGAGGCGGTGCTTTCCACCACCCTGCAGGAGAACCTGACCGGCGTACGCGTGGTCAAAGCCTTCGCGCAGCAGGAACATGAGAAAAAGAAGTTTGAGGTGGATAACTGGGGCAAGTTCCTGAAAGGGAAATTCCTGCTTCTGATGCACTCCCTGTTCTGGCCGCTTTCAGATATTGTATTGGGCTTCCAGCTACTGTTCGGGTTCGTCTATGCCGCGAACATGGCTATCAACGGCGAACTGACCATCGGCATGTACATCGCCTACGTCGGCCTGGTGGTCTGGCTGATCTGGCCGATTCGCAACCTGGGGCGCATCATCGTCTCGGCTTCAACGGGTATGGTGTCCTATGCCCGTCTGATGGATGTGATCAAGCAGGTACGTGAACCGCTCCATGATGGGACGCACCAGCCTGACGGTCCGGTACGAGGCGATCTCGTCTTTGAAAATGTCTCGTTCATGTACTCGGATGGAGAGAAGGATGCATTGAAGAACATATCATTCCACATTCAGCCAGGGCAGGCAGTTGCCCTGCTTGGCTCGACCGGGTCAGGCAAGACATCGCTGGTCAACCTCCTGCCGAGGTTCCACGACTATACCGGCGGGCGCATTCTGCTGGATGGCGTCGAGTTAACCAAATACTCGCGGGAATATTTACGCCGGCAGATCGGCATCGTGGAGCAGGAACCATTCCTGTTCAGCCGTTCGATCCGTGAGAACATTTCGTATGGAGTCGGACGCAGTGTCACAGATGAGGAAATTGAGACGGCAGCCAAGGCCGCCGCCATCCACGATGTGATCCTGACCTTCCCGGACGGCTATAAGACCCTGGTCGGCGAAAAGGGCGTGACGCTCTCCGGCGGACAGAAACAGCGCATAACAATTGCACGCACGCTGTTGAAGAACCCGCGCATCCTGATCCTGGACGATTCGACCTCGTCCGTAGATACGGAAACCGAAGCGGACATCCGTGATGCGTTGAACGAGTTGATGGAAGACCGCACGACCTTCATTATCGCGCACCGCATTCAGTCCGTGATGGTCGCCGACCTGATCCTTGTTCTGGATAAGGGCGAGATCGTCCAAATGGGAACGCACGAGGAACTCATCACCCAAATGGACGGCATGTACCGCCGAATCTATGACATTCAGACTCGCATCGATGACGAGCTGGAGATGGAAATATCGAGAGCTAACTAATGTCATTGCGAGCGAAAGTTGCGAAGCAATCTTATGTTTACAGATGCTATGAGATTGCTTCGTCGCTCCGCTCCTCGAAAAGACATATGGAATGACGGAGAATACATTATGTCAGAAGAACTAATCGAAATCGAAGAAGAAGAATACACCAGCCAATTAACCGGCGACGTGTTGAAGCGCATTATGGGACTGCTCAAACCGCACTGGAAATGGGTTGCGGGCTTTCTGATCACCATCGCGCTAACGTCCGTGCTGGATGCTTATTTCACCTTCATCAACAAAGAGATCGTGGATACGGGTATCACACTCGGCGATAAAGAGAGAGTATTGGAACTGGCCATGATCTATGGCGGATTCCAGATCCTGCAGGCAGCCTTCGTGTTCCTGTTCATTTACCTGGCCGGCGTGCTGGGCGAACGCGTGCAATACGACCTGCGCAAACTACTGTTCAATCACCTGCAGGACCTGTCGCTTTCATACTACGCACAGAACTCCGTCGGACGCTTGATCGCGCGCGTCACATCTGACACGGGCCGCGTCTCTGACCTGTTGACCTGGGGCATTGTGGATACGACTTGGGCGTTGATGAACATCATAACATCGGTCACATTCATGGCAATCATTAATTGGCGGCTGGCCTTGATCGTGTTCGCCATTATCCCAGTCATGGTCTACGTGGCGATCCAGTTCCGCAAGAAGATACTGGTCGAGTACCGCGTCTCACGCCGTACCAATTCGAAGATCACGGGCGCCTACAATGAGAACTTCCAGGGCGTGCGCGTGGTCAAGGCATTACTGCGTGAGGACGAGAACACCAAAGAGGGCCAGGGTCTCACAACCAAGATGTACAAGGCCTCCTATCGTGCGGCCTGGCTTTCGGCGCTCTTCCTCCCCACCGTGCAGATCATGGCTGCCATTGCGCTGGGTCTCATCGTCGGCTACGGCGGCACACAGATCACTCTTGGGTTGATGACCATCGGCGGCATTCAAGCCTTCGTGTCCTACCTGACCTTCATGATGTGGCCTGTGCAGGATTTGGCGCGCGTCTATGCCGAGATGCAGCACTCGATCGCGTCCGCTGAGAGAATATTTAAACTGGCAGATACCGCGCCCGAAGTCCATGACCGCGACGATGCCATCGAAGCGGAAACGCTGATGGGTGAGATCGAATTCGACAACGTGGATTTCTATTACGAGGAGCGCAAGCCTGTCCTGCAAAACTTCACGCTAAAGGTCAAACCGGGCGAGACCATTGCCCTGGTCGGGCCGACGGGTGGAGGCAAGTCCACGATCGTGAATCTGCTGTGCCGCTTCTACGAGCCGCGCGCCGGCGTAATCCGCATCAACGGACACGATTACATGGACTACAAACTCGCTTCGATCCACAGCCGCATCGGGATCGTCCTTCAGACGCCTCATCTCTTCTCCGGCAGTGTCCGCGACAACATACGCTACGGACGGCTGGACGCCAGCGACGAGGACGTGATCGAGGCCGCAAAGATCGCGGGCGCGCATGATTTCATCGTGACGCTTGAAAAAGGATACGATCACGACGTCGGCGAAAGCGGCAATCTGCTCTCCGTTGGGCAGAAGCAGTTGATCAGTATGGCCAGAG
>DATHRQ010000297.1:0-11049 GCA_035465095.1 Anaerolineales bacterium
TCACCATCACGCACCCCGATATGTATCGTTTTTTTATGACCATCCCTGAAGCGGTTTATCTCGTCCTGCAGGCTGCCTCCATGGAGAACGGCGGTGAGACGTTTGTGCTCAACATGGGTGCGCCTGTCCGTGTGCTCGATCTGGCCGAAGACCTCATTCGACTTTCCGGCCTCGAGCCGCATCGCGACATCGAGATCGAATACACTGGCATCCGCCCTGGAGAAAAGTTGACCGAAGAACTGTGGGACGAAGGGACTCCTCTGATGCCGACCCTGCATCCCGACATCTCCCGCCTCGAAAACGACGCTTCATTGCCGCCCCCCGACCTGTCTCAGGCCATTGAGGCGCTTACCCGCCTGTGCAGTTCCAACGATACCGAAGCGATTTCCAATCTGTTGGACGAACTGATCCCGGGCTCGTCCATACACGAAACGACACAACCTGATATAACATCCATACTCTAAAAGTGTCCTGCTGGTCGAGTAGGACGTAGTCCGTATCGAGACCACCACATAACCTAATCATGCCAATCATTTCCCTGACAGACTGGAACAACTTTCTCTCTCAACACCCCAACGCCCACCTCCTGCAAACAGGGGAATGGGGCGAGTTGAAGTCAGCATTCGGGTGGAAGCCAGTTCGCATTGTCGATGGTGACGCGGGCGTGCAAATTCTTTTTCGCAAATTGCCGCTCGGCTTTACCGTTGGTTATATTCCCAAAGCAAACATTGACCCCTCTCTTTTGCCTGAAATTGATAAGGTCTGTAAATCCAACCGCGCTATCTTCCTGAAGCTCGAACCTGATCTCTGGAACGATCAAAACCCTGAAACGCTTGCCCTGAGCGAAGTCGAAGGGTGGAACCTGCAACTTGAAACCTCACCACACAACATCCAGCCCCCCCGCACCATTATCATTGACATTCGAGGTACGGAAGATGAAATTCTCGCGAAGATGAAGCAAAAGACCCGCTACAACATCCGTCTGGCGGGCAAAAAAGACGTGACTGTCCGCATGTGGGACGATCTCGAGGCCTTTCACAAGATGATGACCGTCACAGGCGGGCGCGACGGATTTGGCGTCCATGCCTTGGAATATTACAAACGAGCCTATGAACTTCTTCATCCCAACGATATGGGCGAGATATTGGTCGCTGAATACGAGGACAAGCCATTGGCGGCTTTATTTGTTGCCCGCCATGGAAAGCGCGCCTATTACCTGTACGGCGCCTCCACGGACGAGGAACGCAACCGCATGCCGACCTACCTCCTGCAGTGGGAGGCGATGAAATGGGCCAAAGAACGCGGATGCGATGAATACGATTTGTGGGGTGTCCCTGATGAGGATGAGCAGACCCTCGAAGCGGAGTTCCTGACAAGGCACGATGGTTTGTGGGGAGTCTACCGTTTCAAACGCGGATTTGGCGGCGAGGTCAAGCGCGCGATGCAGGCATTGGACCGAGTCTATAATCCGTTGTTGTATTGGGCGTATTTGAAGTTCGTGGGGAGCAGGGAATAGACGTGGAAAGCAATAACTGGAATTCGATAATCTCTAAATTACCAAATCCACATTTCCTGCAAACCTACGAATGGGGACAGGTCAAAACGAAGTATGGGTGGGAGCCGATTTATCTTGTTTGGGATCAAGAAGGAAAGATGGTAGAGGAAAGAGATTCGGAAAAACTTTCATCTATAATCTCACCTGTAGCGGTTGCACTGATTTTGAAAAGACAAATTATTAGAAATGGATTCGCCGCACGGCTCTCGATTCTCTATTCTCCAAAGGGGCCTCTCCTCGATTGGACGAATGAGTCCCTGCGAAAACGTGTGCTGGATGATCTGCAATCTTTCGCGAAGAGGCAGGGGGCGATCTTCCTGAAATGCGATCCTGATGTGGTGTTGGGTAAGGGAGTGCCTGACGGTGAGGATGAGGTTGTCGATGAGGATGGTCAGGCCGTGAGGTCCGAGTTGAAGCGCAGAGGGTGGCGCTATTCGTCGGATCAGATCCAGTTCAGGAATACGGTCCTGATCGATCTCAATCCATCCGAAGAAGAACTGCTGGCGAATATGAAGCAGAAGACGCGTTACAATGTCCGTTTGGCTGGGCGTAAAGGAGTCTCTGTGCGCGTAGGCATGATGGGTGATTTGCCAGTGCTGTACAAAATGTACGCTGAAACATCCATGCGCGATGGGTTTGTGATCCGTGGCGAGGAGTATTACAAAAGGGTCTGGGAAACTTTTATGCGTTCAGACGCTAACACGTTGGAAAGTCCGCAAGTTGAAACGTTTCAACGTTCAAACCTTCCAACTTGCGAACCTTTAATTGCCGAAGTGGATGGCGAACCTGTCGCGGCGATCTTTGTCTTTTATTTTGCAGGGCGTGCCTATTACGTGTATGGCATGTCGCGGGGCGTGCATCGTGAGAAGATGCCGACCTATCTTTTGCAATGGGAAGCAATGAAGCGCGCCAAGGCGAAGGGATGCACGATGTATGATCTGTGGGGTGCCCCTGAAGTCTTCGATGAAAGCGACTCGATGTGGGGCGTCTATCGCTTCAAAGAGGGGCTTGGCGGGGAAGTTGTCCGCACACTTGGCGCGTATGATTTTGCACCCAGCCCGTTTTGGTATACGCTGTACTCAGAGGTTATGCCGCGTGTGTTGGATCTGATGCGCTCCAGAGGCAGGACGAAGACGAAGCAGAATTTAGGGGCATGATTATTCCGATGGTTGAGTAGCGAGCGGTTGTTGCGAGCGTATCGAAACCATCAAGTAACAAGAATATCTTTGCTTAGTAGTGGTTTCGATACGGGCTTCGCCCTACTCAACCACCGAGGAAATCCAGAAAAGAGAAAATATGAATAACATCTCCCGCTTACACTTCGCCCATCTCCCAACCCCCATCGAAGTACTCCCACGCCTTTCCGACCATCTGGCTGGGCCTCGTATCCTCGTCAAACGCGATGACCAGACAGGGCTGGCCTTCGGCGGCAACAAGACCCGCAAATTGGAATTTCTAGTTGCGAAGGCACAGGAACAGAACGCGGACACATTGATCTCTGGCGGGGCGTTGCAGTCGAACCACTGTCGTCAGGTTGCCGCGGCGGCGGCGAAGTTTGGCATGGATTGCATCCTCGTCTTGAATGGTGAGAAGCCCGATAAACCCTCCGCCAACCTGTTGTTGGACGAATTGTTTGGCGTCGAATTTATCATCATTCCTGATCGAAAGGAAAGGGACAGAGTCTTGCAAGAGACTTTTGAAGAAACCAAATCAGCGGGACGCAAACCATATCTCGTCCCCTATGGCGGATCGAGCCCGACGGGCGCGCTGGGGTATGCCTTCGCGATGGAAGAGTTTGTGAAGCAAAACGTCCACGCGGACTGGATTGTCTTCGGCACCTCCTCAGGCGGGACGCACGCGGGGCTGGTCCTGGGTCAGCGCGTATTTGGGTTCAAGGGCAAAGTATTGGGAATCAGCATTGACGAGCCGGAAGAATGGCTGAAGAAAAATGTCTCTGCATTAGCATCAGATGCAAGCGAGAGACTTGGCGAGCGAATTGACTTTACTCCCGATGATGTCCTTGCGAACGAGGACTATTGCAAGGCAGGTTACGGCGTGTTGACCGACGCGGAGCGCGAAGCGGTGACTCTGTTCGCAAAGTATGAAGGTCTTTTACTTGACCCAGTCTACACGGGACGCGCCGCGGCCGGGATGATCGACCTGATCCGTAAGGGATTTTTCAAGAAGGATGAGGCAGTCCTTTTCTGGCACACGGGAGGACAACCTGCGTTGTTTGCAGACAAGTACGCAAATAGAATATAGAAATACACTGCGGTTGTCTTTGGGCTGAGTTTTTTCTTCTGGCTGTATCGAATACCCAAAAAACGATATTTACCTATCCCTTGCCATAATGATGTTATTTGTCAGGGTTCAACCCTCTTTTTCAAAATCTGCTGAGTGATCGATATATCGTTCAATTAACCACTCGTCTTTTGAATTTTTTCTCCAAAGAATCGTATACATTCCCTCGTGGATGGGCATGGCTTTCCCGGAATTTGTCCACGCTCTTGTTGAAAACGTTGCCTGCTCGACCGCCCAGTCTCCTGCGATGCGGATGCGAACCTCTGACACTGAATACTCGTACTTAAATTCAGCGAAGGGTTTCTCCAGCCAGGTTTGAATCTGCTCCTTACCGTTTAGCGCATTATGCAGGGATGGAAACCAAACGACATCCTCAGCGAGCACACTAACAAAATCACTTGCAGATCCCTTATTGATCGCATCAATCCATCGAGTTCGTTGTTTTCTAATTTTTTTCAGTTCTTCATTCATCAATCAGTTCCCAGGAAATTATCTCCTTTTCAAAGTTGCAGCCCAGCGAGACCGTCAATAAACTGATTCAAGACGGGACACGCCGCGACGGGGATGATCGACCTGATCCGCAAGGGATTTTTCAAGAAGGATTAAAAAACCTGACAGGTCTCCGCGGATACGTGTCTGACAGGGAAAATTATCCCCGTATGAGTCTTGACGGAAAAGGTCCAAATGAGACCTGTCAGGTTTGCGATTCTGGCAAATTACTCAATTAATAGATCAGCAATATGATTGAGCACTGTACGGGCGGATGGACGGTCGTAATTTGATAAAACAATTACGGTATAACCCAAATCATACATCAAAGCAAAGGCGTCGCCGCCCATGGCGCGTCCGCCGTGACCTATCGCATGACCATGTTTTCCATCGTCAATGATATGAAAGCCGTAACCATAACTTACGCCTGCTTGTTCTCCTTTTGCGTGAGGGGTAAAACATAGTTCTATGTGACGACTGTCTAACAACCTTTGATTTTGGAGTGCCTGAAAGAAAAGAAAAATATCGTGTACTGTCGAAAAGCAATGTTCAGATGGACTGCCTTTTACTGCATAGATGAATTGATTACTGCGAAGTTGTCCGTCATCTGGGGTGAACCAATTTTCACGAGTGTAACCAATCGCACAGTTTGCAATTGGTATATCCATTTCGTAGAAATCAGTATTTTTCATACCTGCTGCCTGAAAGACTTCACTTTTCATGTACTGGTAATATGATAAGTTTGAAACTTCTTCAATCAGAGCGCCAAGCACAACATAGCCAGTATTGCCGTAATGATGACGTGCTCCTGGCGGAAATAAAAGGGGAGTATCGGCAAATAATTTTAGATAATCGTTTATGGTCCGTAGGTCAGAGCGTGCTGCCCGATAATCATCGTTCCAATATCGATCGAACCCTGCTGTGTGTGTTAGAAGTTGGTGAATGGTGACTTGGTCGGCATGGGGTAAATTGGCTTTGTAAATCGAGATTGGAACATGCAAGTCAAGTTTTTCTTTTGCTACTAATTGCATAACAGCAATTGCTGTGAACATTTTTGTGAGAGACGCAATATTGAATTTGGTGTCAGGTTGATTACGCAATATTTCTGGTTGAATCGCATATCCCCGTGCAGTTGTTAGAATTGGTTGATTATTTTGAGCAACAAGCGCGGTTCCAGAAAATTTATCGGCGGATTCTTGAGTATCCAAAAAGGTTTGTACTTTTGATATTAACTCATCGTCAACCAAATATCTCTCCAATCTTACAACATATGAATTCGATTGGTTTTCGCTAGGTGGGTCGCCCCTACCCTATATTATCCCTTCAGTGCATCCCAACCAGCATATTTCGCTGTTTCACCCAATTCTGCTTCGATGCGTAGCAGTTGATTGTACTTCGCCACGCGGTCAGAGCGGGCGGGCGCGCCGGTCTTGATCTGACCGGTGTTGAGCGCTACGGCGATATCCGCGATGGTGGCATCTTCGGTCTCGCCCGAGCGGTGACTGGTGACCGCGGTCCAGCCGGCGCGCTGTCAGGCGTCCACGGCTTCGATGGTCTCGGTCAATGAACCGATCTGGTTTACTTTTACGAGCAGCGCGTTGGCAGCTTTCTCCTTGATCGCTTTGCGGACGCGTTCAGGGTTGGTCACGAGCAGGTCATCGCCGACGATCTGGACCTTGTCGCCGACCTTTGCGACCATCAGTTTCCAAGCCTCCCAATCGTCCTGTGCCAGACCGTCTTCGATGGAGACGATCGGATAATCCTCTACCCACTTGGCCCAGAAATCGACCATCTCTTCGCCGCTGAGCTTTTTCCCTTCCTTGCGCAGGTTGTAGGTTTTGCTGTCCTCTTCGTAGAGTTCGGAGGCAGCCGGGTCGAGCGCGATGGCAACGTCCGCGCCGCGGCCGGCTTTGAAGCCGGCCTTTTCGACCGCCGCCAGAATCAGCTCGATGGCTTCGTTATTGGCTTTCAACGCCGGCGCGTAACCGCCTTCGTCACCAACCAGTGTGGCATAGCCTTTTTCCTTCAAGACGGATTTCAGCGCGTGATAGATCTCCGCACCCCAACGCACGCCCTCGCCAAAGGTCGGCGCGCCGAACGGCATGACCATGAATTCCTGCATGTCGGTCGATTGCCAGGCGGTGTGCGCGCCGCCGTTCAGGATGTTCATCATTGGCACCGGCAGCACATGCGCGTACACGCCGCCCAAATAACGATACAAGGGCAGCCCCAGCGAGTTCGCCGCGGCTTTTGCTACTGCCAGACTGACTCCCAAAATCGCGTTCGCGCCCAGCTTGGATTTGTTCGGCGTGCCGTCCATGGCGAGCAGTTCCATGTCGATGGCTTTTTGTTCTGCCGCATCCCACCCGAAGAGCGCGTCCGAGATCACGCCGTTGACGTTTGCCACAGCCTGCGAGACGCCTTTGCCCAGATAACGCTGCTTGTCGCCGTCGCGCAGTTCGAGGGCTTCGTGCACCCCGGTCGAGGCGCCGGAGGGAACCGCTGCGCGTCCCCACGAACCGTCTGCCAATGCCACCTCCACCTCGACGGTCGGGTTGCCGCGCGAGTCGAGAATTTCAAGCGCCGATATTCCTTCGATAATGGTTTGCATCTTATTTCTCCAAATTTTGGTATGGATGCAAGTATAATCCACTTCGTTATGGACACTTATAAAATCTATGTCATTCTGAGGGAGCGAAGCGATCGAAGAATCCCGCCGCGAAGCGGCGAGAACCTTCGCTATCGCTCAGGGTGACATTTCCAAAGGAGAACCAATGGACTGGATAACCCAACCTGAAGCATGGATTGCCTTCTTCACACTTGTTGCCCTCGAACTCGTCCTCGGTGTGGACAACGTCATCTTTATTTCGATTTTGGCGGGAAAACTGCCGAAAGAGCAGCAGGCGCGCGCGCGATCAACCGGCATTGCCCTGGCGGTCATCACGCGTATCATATTATTGTTTTCGCTTTCATGGATCATCGGTCTGACAGAGCCTCTCTTTAGCGTATTGAGCTTCGAGATCGCAGGTCGTGACCTGATCCTGCTGGTAGGCGGCTTGTTTCTGATATGGAAAAGCGTGCATGAGATCCACGATAAATTGGAGGGCGTGGAGGGACATGCCTCCGCGAAGGTGGGCGCCACGTTTGCGAATGTCATCTTCCAGATCATGCTGCTCGACATCGTCTTCTCGCTGGATTCGGTGATTACCGCTGTCGGCATGGTGGATGAGATCCAGATCATGATTGCAGCCGTGATCATTGCGGCATTTGTGATGATCGTCAGCGCCGGCCCGCTCAGCGCATTTGTCGAAAGACATCCAACCATCAAGATGCTTGCCCTGTCCTTCCTGCTCCTGATCGGTTTTACCCTGATCGTCGAAGGCCTGCACCAGCACATCCCGAAGGGATACATCTATTTTGCGATGGGTTTCTCGATCTTTGTAGAGATGCTCAATCTGCGCCTGCGGGCGCGGGCTGACAAGCCTGTCCATTTACGGGAAGCCTATAAGGCAGCCGAACCGGCTGAACCTGCCGCAACAGAGGGGGATTAAGCTTCCAAGGAAATGGGTGATGAAGACATAAAGAACGAACAGGAGTTGGCCAATAACCAACTCCTGTTTTATTTCAAAATCATGACAACGCTTTAAAAGGACACAATTGGGAACTTTTTGCGGACCTTTGACATCATTATGGTGTTCTACATAATTATTATACGGAAATGGAGATTCCTATGAACGCCAAAAAGTTTTTACAATTATTTGTTCTTACAGCAATCATGCTTGCCATGTTTGCGACCACTTCATCGGCCTACGCGGCTGGATGTGGTTCTAGTGTGACCGTTGTGGGCGGCGATACCCTGTTCAAGATCGCCAACCGCTGCGGTACAACGGTATCGGCTCTGCGCCGCGCCAACCCTGTGATCGGCTCTGGCAATCTGATCTTCCCCGGGCAGGTCTTGCAGTTGCCGGGCACGATCCTCGGCACCGATGGCGGATATTTCATCTACATCGTGGCCCGCGGCGACACCTTGAGAGGTCTGGCAACCCGCTTTGACACGACAGTCGACGCCCTGCTTGCAGGCAACCCTGAGATCACCAATTCAAACGTGATCTATGAGGGGCAGTGGATCAAGGTTTATGTTGGACCCTCTTCGCCCCCGCCCACATCGCCTCCACCCGCGCCCGGGCAGGCCTATTACGTACGAAGTGGTGATACCCTGCGTAAAATCGCTTCACGCATGAGCACAACTGTGGGTGAGCTTCTCAAGGTCAACCCGCAGATAAAAAACCCGAATCTGATCTATGTCGGACAGGCGATCACGATCCCTGCAGGTGCATCCTCCTATATCATTCAGAGAGGCGATACGCTCAGGATCATCGCCGGCAAATTCGGTACGACGGTTGAGAATCTGCTGTACCTTAACCCCAACATCAAGAACGCCAACCTGATTTATGTTGGGCAGGTGATCAACGTTCGATAACCGCATTCGATTTACGAAGAAAACCCGGCATGGTGGATATACGATATGTACCATGCCTTTTTTGATTTCTCCAATCACCTGTATAATTTGAACATGCAAATCCCCGACCACGTTGTTACTGAAATGGAGCTGCGCCGCAACAGCGGTGAACGCGATTCCCGTAAATACGTGGCGCATGAAGGCATCGTCTACGATGTGACCGACTGCCCAAAGTGGCGGCTGGACATGCATGAGAATCTGCATTTCCCCGGGCAGGACCTCACCAGCGAACTTCCTGATGCGCCGCACGAAAAGGACGTCTTCACAAGGCCCTGTGTGAAGGTCATTGGCAGACTCCAAACTCCCGAAGAGGCAGAATGACAAATCTCAAATGGTGGCAGAGGGCTGTTTTTTATCAGATCTATCCGCGTTCCTTTGCGGACGGCAACGGCGACGGCATCGGTGATTTCAAGGGCATCATCGAAAAACTGGATTATCTCGCCGATCTCGGCATCGATGCCATCTGGCTCTCGCCTCATTTCCCGTCCCCGAATTGGGATTGGGGTTACGATATTTCAGATTACACCGACGTCGCACCCGAATACGGCACACTCGATGACTTTAAACACTTTCTGGCCGAATCTCACAAACGAAACCTGCGCGTCATTCTGGACCTCGTCCTGAATCACACATCCGATGAACATCCCTGGTTCCTTGAGTCAAAATCCAGCCGCGATAACCCCAAAGCGGACTGGTACGTCTGGCTTGATTCCCCTCTCCCTCAGGGACATGTGCCCGAAAGGGTAGATGGGGCAGGGGTGAGGGTGCCCCCCAACAACTGGCAGTCCTGCTTCGACGGCGACGCCTGGACCTATGCCCCCGAGCGCGATCAATACTACTACCATTACTTCATGAAACAGCAGCCCGACCTCAACTGGAATAATCCTGATGTCAAAAAAGCCATGTGGGACGCTGCATGTTTCTGGCTTGATCTCGGCGTGGACGGTTTCCGTCTCGATGCCATCGGCACGATCTACGAAGACCCGAATCTCACCCCGCATGATGTCCCGATGAATCTGGCTGAGCTGCGTCGTTTCTCAGAGACAGCTACAACAACTGAAGAAAAAGAACGCAGGGAGAAGTACTGGCGGGACATGTTCAAACATCACTTGGGTCAATCGGGTTTACATGACTTGATGAAAGAACTACGCGCCATTCTTGATGAATATGACGGTGATCGCATGCTGGTCGGTGAAGATGACGATATCGACTACATGGGAAACGGCGACGATGAGCTGCATCTGGTCTTCAACTTTCCTTTGTACCGAACGAATCCCATCACCCCCAGCCATATCCGGCACAATCAGAAGGAGCGTTTGACACGCCTCGATGAACTCCCGACAAGAGGCTGGCCGTGCAATACGCTGGGCAACCACGACGATTCGCGCGCTCATACCCATCTCGGCGACAAGCTCCACGATGCTCAGTTGGCGCGCCTCAATGCTGCACTCGTGTTGACCCTCAAAGGGACGCCCTTTCTCTATAACGGCGAGGAGATCGGCATGACAGACCTGATCCTCACCGATCCGTCCAAACTTCGCGACACGATGGCGACCTGGTACTACGACAGACTGGTGAACGAATTAAAGATAGATGCAGCCGAAGCAGCCCTGCGTGCAGGAGAAATGACGCGCGATAAGAACCGTACGCCCATGCAGTGGTCGAACAAACCCAACGGCGGCTTCTCTCCTGAGGGCGTGGAGACCTGGCTGCCGGTCAACCCGAATTACAAAAAAGGCATCAACGTCAACGACCAGCTTCATAACCCGAATTCTCTGCTGAATTACTACAAGCAACTCTTACGTGTCCGTAGGAATTCACCCGCCCTGATTGGAGGAGATTATCTTCCGCTCGAAGAAGATTCGCAGGAACATTTCTCCTTTCTTCGCCGTTCTGATGAACAGACAGTGCTGGTAGTGCTGAATTATTCTGAAAAACCTCTCGAACTGGATTTCTCGCAGGCCAACGAGATCGAAGGGAGTTCCCTGCACGTCCTGTTCTCAAGCGCAGCGAGATCGGTTATGGATCTCGACCCTAAGAAACTACACATTGGCGCATTTGAGGTGCTTGTTGCGGAAGTGGAATAATTGTCTGAGAATTGGGATAAGATATAAAATGTAAACTGGAATGTCATGCTGAGCGTAGCGAAGCATCTCTTGTACAGAAAGAAAGACTCTTCGGTCGC
>DATHRQ010000298.1:0-3132 GCA_035465095.1 Anaerolineales bacterium
GCCTGGGTTTGCATATCTCTCACGACATTCTTGCAAACCGTCATCGCGGACAGTTGTTGGTTGAGTCGCAGCCGGGAACAACAAAATTTAAAGCCGTTCTTCCGATGAAAATGAGAGGAGAGAATTAAGTATGAATAACGATCAAGAGATGATGGATATTCTGAAATCTGCAAATACGGTTGCGAGTGTGGGGTTATCTTCCAATCAGCAAAAGGAAAGTTATTGGATCGTCGCTTATTTGATGGAGCAGGGGTACACGATTTATCCGGTCAACCCCACCGCCGATGAGATATTGGGCGAGAAGGCGTATCCCAGCCTTTCCGACATTCCCGATAAGGTGGATGTGGTGCAGGTCTTCCGCAGGCCCGAAGACGTGCCGCCAGTGGTGGAGGAAGCCATCAAGATCGGCGCAAAGGTGGTCTGGATGCAGGAGGGGATCGTCAATGAGGAGGCAGCCAGGATGGCGCGTGAGGCGGGCCTACAGGTAGTGATGAACGCCTGTATGCGTGCCACGCATAAACGTCTGGCAATCGGCCCCAAACCGAAAACGGCGTAAAGTTCGTATCATCAAATTTCGAAAGGAGAATAATCATGAACGATTTTGAGCAGGCAGTACGGGAAATGCTGGAGAAAACGAATACGATCGCCAGTGTGGGTTTATCATCCAACCCGGAAAAGGAAAGTCACTGGGTTGTGACCTATTTGAAGAGACAGGGATACAAGATCATTCCCGTCAACCCCAACGCGGATGAGATCATGGGAGAGAAGGCGTATGCGAGTCTCTCTGATATTCCAGATAAGGTGGATGTGGTGCAGATCTTCCGCAAGCCCGAAGACGTGCCCCCGGTGGTGGAGGAAGCCATCAAGATCGGCGCGAAGGTGGTCTGGATGCAGGAAGGCATCTTCCATGAAGAAGCCGGGCAGGCAGCCCACGACGCCGGGTTGTTCGTCGTGATGGATACCTGCATGCGCGCTGCACATCAATGGCTGAAGATCGGGCCGAAACCTATACAGTTGTAATGATTGTCCGCGTTGCACCTGCAGATAGGAGAGCCTCGGATATATCCGGGGCTTTTTCTTTTTCGACGAGCGCGATCATATTGCCCCCGCGTCCTCCTCCGCTCAGTTTTGCCCCCAACGCCCCGGCCTTTAGCGCCGCTGAAACCAGATCGTCGAGTGCTGACGAAGAGACTGTCATCTCTTGCAGCAGCGCATGATTTTGGCTCATCAGTTCGCCTAGTGCATGCCACTTTCCACTTTCTATTGCGCTCCTCGCCTGTTCTGCGATTTTCCCAATATGATCAAATACATTTTCCCATTTAGTTTTATCTCCTTCCCATAGCTTGCGGACATCGCCAACTGATTCCTTTGTCGGGGCAGAAATGCCTGTATCGCCGATAACTATTGTGAAGGGATCTCCAACTGAGAATGTCTCGATGGGTTGGCCTTTGACAAAATACACCGGCTTTGCATATGTGACAACCGTGTTATCGATCCCCGAGGGAGTGCCATGATGTAGCTTTTCGATCTCATGGGCAAATGCGTTTACCTCCTCATCAGGCATTGGATAACCGAGGTGAGATGCCAATGCGCGGGTTAAGGCAACGGTCACGGCCGCGCCGGAGCCGAGACCGGCCGCTACGGGGATGGTCGAAGTGATTTTTACGTTGAGGTTGGGAAAGGGAGAAATGCGCGAGATAAATAAAAAGTTATGAATAGCAGAGGCAATTGGATGGTCGGAGGAAAGCGTGTTGACTTCGGCGTGCAGGTCGATGTCCGCTGCGTCGATCCAGATCCCTGCGGAGTTTGAGTCGGTCACCTCCACATCCGCATGGACCTGGGTAACAGGTGCGGCCAGTGCGGGACGTCCATAGACAACTGCATGTTCACCGAAGAGGATGATCTTGCCGGGCGCGGAGGCTTTCACGAGGAATAAAAGATTGCGATCACAGCCAGCCCCCACAGCAATACCGTGATCTGCAATGGACGGTCCTTGAGCGCAACTTCATCGGGCGCGCCCGCCGCATGGCCGGTGTGGATCAATTGCAGATAGCGGAAAATGCCGTATACAACGAAGGGAATGGTGAGCATCATGCTGTTGTTATCCGGCAGGTTGGGGGCCGAAAATGTGTAAAGTGAGTAGGCAACAATGGTCATGCCAGAAACGATCGTGATATATTGATCGAGCAGGGGAATGGTATAGCCGTCCAGCACTTTGCGGTGTGAAGTCGCGTCCTGGTTGAGCAGAGTCATTTCGGCGCGGCGTTTGCCAAAACCGAGGTAGAGTGAAAACAGAATGGTGATCATATACAGCCACGGCGAAAAGCGTTCGACGGTGATCAACGCCACACCCGCGCCCACGCGCAGGACAAATCCAGACGAAACGATCAACACATCCAATATGGGTACGTGCTTGAGCCAGTTCGAATACAGCAGGTTGACCGTGAAGTAAATCGCGACGATGAGTGCAAACACTGGCGCAAGCAAATAGCCCAGCGATATGGAAAGGATGGCAAGGATAACAGCCGCTGTTACAGCTACGTTGACCGGCAGTTTGCCCGAAGCGAGCGGACGAAGTTTCTTTTTGGGGTGCTGGCGGTCGGCTTCGATATCGGCGATATCATTGAAAAGATAGACCGCGCTCGAGATCAGACAGAATAAAAAGAAACCCTCCAATGTTTTTAGGAAAGCGTCAAGTTGAAACAACTGTTTGTCGAAGATTAATCCAAAAAAGACGAAAACATTCTTTGTCCATTGGCGCAGGCGCATGGCTTTGATCAAGTGTTTGAACATGCGATTATTTTACCTGATGCAAGTACAATAAGCCCATGCCAAAAGTAAGACTGGATATATTACTCGTCGAACGCGGACTGGCCGAATCGCGTGCCAAGGCGCAAGCCCTGATCATGGCGGGACAGGTGCGCGTTGCGGATCAAGTCGCGCTCAAACCTGCCACAAGCGTGGAGGCAAATGCCGCGCTGACAGTTGATTCCGGTCCGCGCTTCGTTTCGAGAGGCGGCGAAAAGCTGGATGCCGCGCTTGAAGCATTCGGCATCGATGTGAGCGGCTTGATCTGTGCCGATGTGGGCGCGTCCACAGGCGGGTTCACGGATTGTCTGTTACAGCGCGGCG